>NZ_BAAGTF010000029.1:0-174173 GCF_054782055.1 Aliiglaciecola aliphaticivorans | reverse complement strand
CTGGACGGACAAACAAGTGTGCGCAAGATGGCATAAATTACACAAAGGAACGCTGTTAACCCAGCAATTCTTGAGTAGTGAAACCACATCGTTTTCTGCGCCAGAATTAGACAGTTTGCAAGCCACTTTATCCATCTACCGACAACGGCTAATGGATATCAGTTGGTTCATGCGCGAACTTAACGAACCCATTGCGCGAAAAGCCAATCATGAAGACCAATGTACCGGCCATTTCTGGGAAGGACGCTTTAAATCTCAAGCGCTATTAGATGAGCATGCAATAGCCGCATGCATGGTTTATGTGGATTTAAACCCAATTCGGGCAAAATTAGCCAGCACACCTGAAACCTCTAAACATACCAGCGTCAGACGACGTATTATCGACTTGAAACACGGAAAACAACCTTCAACATTGATGCCATTTGTAAGCAACGTATTACCCCGTCAGACAACCGTGATACCGTTTAATCTTATAGATTATCTAAAGTTAGTCGACCTTTCTGGGCGTAGTCTACATCCCACTAAAAGTGGTGCAATAAATATGAATCAGTCACCTATCCTTCAGCGACTGGGTTTTGATGAACAAACTTGGAATACCCTTTTTTCAAGCTTCGAAGAAACTTTTAGTGTCGCAGCGGGCCAAAACGACACTCTTAAAAGTTATAAACGACGACGTCGACATAAGCGCTTAGTTGCTTGATTGTGGCACTTCCTTTCATTACTAAAATTTAAGACTAAGAAAGTATTGTTTCCTTTAAAATATTGCTAAAAAGATTCTCCCGAATTAATTTCAAATCAACAAATATATAGCGCTGCTAAATATTCAAATAGTCGTATTATCCATATTGCATTCTCAATAGTTAATCTAATTCTATTTTAATAACTAATCTTTCTCATATGCCTGTCCAAGTTATTGCTCATATATTAAAAAACATGCCTGTCCAAGTTACTTCTATTTCAGTTATTGCCATGTAAAATAACCACCAAACTTTTAACTTAATTTACAGCGTCGTAACATGTGATGTTGTTAGTCAAAAACTTTATCAATTTCACCGACTTACCCTTTATTTACCATTGCATAGCTAGGCTATAGGATTTAATCTAAAATCCCAATAACTATTAGACAGAGTGGCAAATGAAACAAGGTATAACAAACATTAATAAAATTGATTCTTCACGCCGCAAATGGCTAAAATCCGTTGGACTAGGTACGGGAGCTTTAGCACTCTCTGCATGTGTAGATTCTAGTGTAAAAGAACTCAATGCCGCAGGCATGAAAACTGATCACTTTCCGTCCGCAACACCGAATGTAAATGACGGACTTATAAGACTGTCCTCAAATGAAAATGCATTTGGGCCATCAGCTAAAGCAGTAGACGCCATGCAAGGTGAACTATTCAACCTTGGCAGGTATGCTGATGCAACTGTGGATGTCCTGAAGAAGAAAATTGCAGCCCAAGAAGGTGTTTCTGAAGAACAGATCGTAGTCACCAATGGCTCTTCTCCAATCTTATTTGGATACGCGGACTGGATCACCAAAAATGGCAATAAATTAGTCACTTCCATGGCCACCTATGAAGGGGTTCCTCGTGGTGCAGAATTTATGGGCGCAGACGTTACTTATGTACCCTTAGACTCACAAATGAACTTCGATCTAGATGCAATCGAAGCAGCAGTTACTGATGACACCACAGCGGTTTATATTTGTAACCCAAACAACCCAACTGGTTGTGTAGTTGATGCTGGAAAACTAACCGAATTTGCAAAACGTGTATCGCAAAAAGCGCAAGTTTTCATTGATGAAGCCTACATTGAAATGTCAGATGCTTACCCTGCAAACGTCCAGTCAAAGTTAGCTGCCGATGGCTACAACGTCGTAATTTGTCGTACCTTCTCAAAAATACATGCAATGGCTGGACAGCGTTTAGGTTACGCTATAATGCCCGTTGAACAAGCCAAAGTAATAGGCCGAATGTTGAGAATGGGAGGTGTGAACTACCTCGGGCTAGTGGCGGGTATGGCGAGCATGGATGATCATGAGAATTTAAATACTATGCGAAAACGTGTTCAAACCGAACGCGCCAAGTTAACCGCTGCTGCTCGGGAATTAGGACAGCCATATGCAAAAAACCCGCAAGGGAATTTTATCTATATGGATACAGGTATGCCCCATGACCAATTTTCGGAAAAAATGAAAGCTGAAGGAATAAAAGTGGTCGGCAGAACATGGCCTGGTTATGACTCTTGGTCTCGTATTAGTATAGGAACGCCAGAAGAGACTGATGCTTGTGTTAAAGCTTTAAAGGCAGTTTTAGCATAATTAAGGTTGTCCAAAGCATTTAATAACTTCAACTTTAAACGCAAAGGATACCGCAACAACCTCAAGCCTCTGTTCCAGTCAGGTTAAATATCTCTGGCTGGAGCATTGGTTAACTAAACAGATATTTAACAACTTTGCCCTTTCAAAAACCATAAAAAACCCATTATCTGCAAGAAACAAATAATGGGGTTAATGTTAAATCTACGATTTTGAAGCTAACCTAAAGTAGTGGTTGCGAACTTACGATTTCATCATTTTATACATTTCATCTAACGCTTTAGGCATAGCATCAGCGTACATTTGCACATCTTTTATTATTCCTGTACTCACCCGCGACCAAGGTTGATAAGTACGATATTGGCCGCGAATTAATACGTTTTGTTTTTCCATCGCCTGCCTAAATGAATTGGCGTCTCCATCACCAAGATTAACAAACACAAAGTTAGTGCTTGAAGGTAACGCAGTCAACCCATTGGCTTTTACCGCTGACAATATTATGCCTTTAGCTTCCATAACTTTTTCTCTAGAAAAGGTTTTGAAGCCCTCATCATGATAACTAGCAATGGCTGCAGCTAAACCAGCCTGGTTGATTGAATAACTTCCCAAACCATATTTGTTAATAAATTCGATATTTTCTTCCGAACCCAGCATATAACCCACTCGCATTCCCGCAAGTCCATAGATTTTAGAAAAAGTACGAGCAACAATGATATTGTGGCCCTGATTAATAAGGGGGATCATCGAATGTTTAGGACCATCTTCAATGAGTTCATTGTATGCTTCATCCACCAAGACTAAAGTTTTCTTAGACGCCTTAATACAAAACTCTTTCAGTTTCATCGGATCAAGAATTCTTCCGGTGGGGTTATTCGGATTACAAACGTGCACCATGGCAACATCATCATCTATAGCATCATAAAGAGCATCAAGATCAATTTCTAAATCGGCAGTATTTGGCACCCGGCGAATTTCGGGTCCTCCCTGACTTATAGGCGCTTTAGAGGTGGTATCCCAAAATAAATCTGGCCCTAAGATAACGCCTTTCGTTGTTGCTGCCAAAGCGGCGAAAGCCAGAATCAGCGAAGAGCCTGCAGTAATTGAGATATTGCTAGGTTTCAAACTATAGTTTTCTGCAATCATATCCCGTAAATACATTGCTGCATTGTAGGCATAATACGCGCCTCCCTGACTACTCGCTTGCGAAATAGCTTTTAAAGCTTCTGGGCTAGGGCCATAAGGGTTTTCATTGGCGTTAAGTTTGGCAATACCGGCGGCAGGTCCGTAATTAACTTTGGGTGCTGTTGTAGCAGCTGATGCCATGCCTGCAGGCACAATTAAGCCTGAAGCTCCGGCAGCGGAAGCAGCTATACTGCCGCCTAAAAATAAGCGTCTAGATGGATTATAAGTCATTATTATTTTCCTTTTCTTCTTAAAATGTGTCTACGACAAAACTTTGATAAACATGGCTGTTGATACAATTACTAAATAAATACCGAACAAACGTTTGAGTTTTTTCTCGCTAAAACTATGGGCCAATGAAGCCCCAAATGGTGCAGTTAAAATGGAACCAACGCTGATGGCAATTAAGGCCGGCAGATTGATGTATCCAACAGTGCCAAATGGCATGCTCTCAGGACTAGTGTTTTCCATAAACAAAAATCCGATAGCACCAGGCAAGCCAATTAGACATCCCACACCCGCTGCAGTTGCCACTGCCTGTTGTATGGTGCGTTTACACATAACCATAGTGATAACAGTTGGCGTTCCGCCACCTATACCCAATAATGCCGAAAACCCGCCCAATACAAATGCCAGTGTGGCTTTGCCCATGCCTGAAGGCATTGAAAAGGACACCCCTGGACGAACAACAAAATCTGGGAAAAGAAAATAGATTGAATACAGCAAAACCCCTGCGGCAAAAACAATAGTTAAACCAACGCTACTTGTATGGTTAGCAATGGCAAGCCCTCCCAGAACCCCTAAAACAATCCAAATAGACCATGACTTGAGGACATCAAAATCAACCGCACCTCGACGACGATGGGCCATCACTGACCGGGCACTCGATACCACTATGGAAGCCAAAGACGTACCTATCGCCACTTTCACCAACTCTTCAGAATTGGGTGTAAAAAACGGAAAGACCGCCAATAGGGCGGGCACCACGACAAAACCACCACCGTTTCCAAATAATCCCGCGGTAATACCAGCAACAGCGCCGGCACAACATAACGTTAGAACGAACCAGAGTAACTCTATCTCCATCACAACATCGCTCCACTAAAAATGGTTTTCAAAATATGTACTCAACTTAATAAAAAATAAACTCGTAAAACAAGCAGGGGGCTTTCGCCCCTTCTGCCATTTCAGTATCTTCTAATCGTTTAACGATTTAGAAATTAGCAATAAATTTGGCGTAGTAGTAACCACCTTGCCAATCAACCACCGAATCTGAGCGATAAACGCGTCCACAACATGAATCTCCCATTGTTGCTACATCAGGATAGTTGTCGAAAATATTACGAACTCCCATGGAAACCGTATACATATCATTGATATGATAGGTACCTTCCAGATCAACCATTAGCTCTGAACCAAAAGTTTGGATTTCAGTATCAACTGAGCTATCGTTGGCGTTTTCATATTCACCGTAATAACTGAAACGTGTAGTTAAACTCCAATCCTCGTAACTGTGATTAATCGAGAACACACCGCGCATTTCGGGTACCCCATTCTCAAAATCGAATTGATCTTCTGCGTTTAAGTAATCACTAGGATCTGAATCAAACTCCTGAGAGTTATAATTGATCGAAGCGGTAAACATTGTTTCGCCAAAATCAGATTTCAAAGCGTAGGTACCAACTACGTCAAGGCCTTCAGTTATTGTATCGAAGGCGTTTTGGAAGAAGAAAACACCACCAATGGATTCAGCGCCCACTACACCGGCTTCGGCCAGATTCAAATAGTTAGTGTAATCATCACCACTTGACGGATCGGTAGACACATCCATGGTAGAAACAGCATACACTCTGTCTTCCAATAATATATGGTAGTAGTCAACGGTTAAGCTGAAATCACCAATTGCTGCGGTCAAACCCAATGTAAAGTTAGTCGATAACTCAGGGCGAAGCTCTTCAGCACCAAGTGCTTGGGCAACCGAACCTCCTGCTGGAAACAAACCTGTCGCAACCGGAAACCCATTGGGTAAGCGTGTAGACACATTGGTTGTACCTTGCTGACCTGGAGTTGGTGCTCTGAAACCAGTTCCGTATGAACTACGAACTGCAAACTCATCGGTAAATTGGTAAATAGCAGCGACTTTATAAACTAGCTCGGAATCAAAATCAGAATAATCTTCATAACGCAGTGCAGCTTGTGCAAATAGTTTGTCAGTAAGATCACCTGAAATATCCACATAGGCAGCATAGGAATCTCGAGAGTATTTACCTGAGAACTCAGGAGAATAACCAGGGAAACCATTTGAACCTACACCAACAACTCGGTAAACCGGATCTAATCCTTCAATACCGTCATCTTCAAAACCGTCACCATCTACATCATTGGTTGTATAGTTAGCGCAATCTAGTGTCGAACCGCTGTCAATAACAGCTTCACCAGCTTCAGTTGGTAGATAATCATCTGTACAGAAATCCCAAGGATCTGCAGAAGCGTAAGGGCCTGCAAAGTACGAGTCTTCTTCTCCGCCGGAGATTTCATAAGACTCATCCATATAACTCAAACCAAAAGCAAGAACGTAATCAGCTAAGTCATAAGCAAAGTCAGCTTGAATTTGTGTCTCTTCATTACTTAAATCACCCGGTTTAAATGACGTAGGTGACAAGTTACCCATTGATGGGTTAACAGTATTGCTTAACGTATACGAAATTTCATTGTAACCATATCGGGCACTTATATCGTAACTAAATGCATCGTTCACCCCTTTTATACCACCAAGCAGTGAGTAGTCAGTTACGTCTCCGAAGAAACGTGGTGTAAACCCTCCAGGAAATATTTCGATTGGGCTCCATATAGAACCATCTTCCAAACGAAGATCTTCAATGGTGCCATTACCCGGATAACGATAAAAGAATGACCCATCACCTTCACTTTCTGAATAATTTCCAAAGCCATAAAGTTCAACATCATCAGTAAGTGAATACCCTGCATTCACAAAAATCCGAGTACCGCTTGAATTGGGCTGACCCCACGGCTGAACTTGAGACGAACCGTGTATTGTTTGACCTTGTAACTCTGCAGCTGCAATATATTCTGCAGATTGTTCGTCAACGCAGAACCAAGCTTCACAATACTGGGTTCCTCTGAAAGTGGCTTCCGAGTCTGAATACTCAGCGGAGATGCTTAAAAAACCATCATCACCTAAAGCAAACCCTTTATTACCTGCGATGACCAACTGATCACCATCGCCTTCAAAATATTGTCCAATTTCTGCTGAAAACATGCCGCCTTCAGTATTATTTTTAAGCTGGAAATTGATTACCCCTGCGATGGCATCAGAACCATATTGGGCAGCAGCACCATCACGTAGTACCTCCACACTCGCTATCGCTGCGGTAGGAATGGTCGCTAGATCAGGCCCTTGTGTACCTGAACCACCAATGGAAACTAAAGAAGCACGGTGACGGCGCTTAGAGTTTACGAGTACTAAGGTTTTGTCGGTAGGTAACCCCCGCAGCTGAGCAGGACGGATAAAGGTACCGCCATCTGAAATAGGCTGTCGAGAAACTGAATAAGATGGTACTAAGGTTTTTAGGACATCATTCATATCTGAAAACGCGACCGCATTTAAGTCATCGGCACTGAGCACATCTACAGGGACAGGTGAACTGGTCACTGTTCTTGGAGCACCTCGCACCCCCACTATCGCTATCTTTTCTAAGTTGTCTTCTTCTGCCGCAGCCTCTTGCGCGAGTGCTAAAGGAGCACTCATCAGAGAAATAGCACAACCAGATAAACCCGCTAAAATGGCGGCATTGATTTTGTTTAATTTCATTGTGTGTTCCCCTATCAAATATGTGTTCTAAATAGTGTTTTGTTATTTTTTCTTTTTATTTTTTATTCTTGTGTGTTTTTAGTTTCAAATTCCTGAGTTAATTTCGACTTAGGGAGTGCCCTTTTTGGGTTCAATTAAGCACCAACTTCAAGCAAATAGATTTTTTGATAATGCATCAGGCCTATCAACTATCTTTCAAGAGACTAAAAAATGCTGTGACGAGGCGGAAGAAAAAAGATTATTGAGGGTTATAAGAAAAACATTGAGCCTTAAATTTTTCTTATGAATAACAAGAGCATATAGATTTCGTTTTGCTCAAAAAAATATTATCAAAAATTGAACTAAACATATTTTTTACATTATCAAACTAGATATATCATAGCCATGGTATAAAAAATGCTTAATTAACAAGTAATTACAAGGAATAGTGCAAAAAATAAGTCTGAAACCGATATGTAACTAATTTAGTGCAATGGAGGACACCAATTATCATTAAATAAGCGTCATTGTTAGAGGTAGCTGTTAAATGAATACTAAACAACTTGAGTACTTTTTGATGACTGTACAGCAAGGTAGCATTGCAGCCGCAGCAAGAGACCTCGACATTGCTCAACCCGCCATTAGTCAGCAATTAGCTAATTTAGAAAGAGAAATGGGCGCAGTCCTTCTTGAGCGCAGCTACAAAGGTGTGAGGCTTACCCATGCAGGGCAAATATTTGTTAATTATGCTGAATCAATAACCAAAAACATCAATGACGCTAAGAGCGAACTGCAGCAACTCGTCAAAAGCTCCTCGGGAGTAGTTAGGGTTGGCATGCTACCGTCAATTGGAAATGTCTTGTCAATGCCTCTGATTGCAGAGATCAATCATTTTCACCCTCACATCAAATTAGAAATTAGTACAGGCCCGTCCTACGCGGTAAAAGAATGGCTTAAAACCAATCAACTCGATATCGCGTTAACTTATGAACAAGAAATAGATCAGAATTTTATGAGCTCCTACCCCCTTATCGAAGAGTTTATGTACTTGGTTGTTGGGGGGAATGATAGTGCGAAAAACTTCAAGCAGTTGTTACATAGAGATTCAGTGAATTTTTGGGAGTTAAGTCAATTTGAGCTTTTAACGCCAGGCCTAAAAGACGCTCTAGGAAAGCTAATCAATAATTATGAACAGCGCACGGGGGTTGCCTTAAAACACGATAAAGCGTATTCAGGACAATTAATGACAGGATTAAGACAAGTGATCCAAGGCGAGGGATTGATGATATTACCTTCCTCAGCAATGTACCATTTAGAAGAGAGCAAGGTCATTAAAACTTTAAAGATAGAGCAACCAGAGATGACTCGAATGGTATTAGCAACCACCAATAAGGGAAAGCGTATTTCTGATGCTTCGATTCAAATGCTAAACGTGATCAAAGCTGTGACAGCAAGTGAACAAGCTTTATCACATTGGCGCGGTCGATTAGCGTTATCGACAGAAAAACTCCCACAAACCCCATCAAACTTAATCGCTAAAGCTATATAAGTCGCAATAAAATACTGATGATGGTTTTGCTAGAATTTGAATCTGATCCCGATTGAAGTTCGTAACAAGAGCCAACTACAAAAGACGTTAACAGCCCTTTAGGAGATCCCAGCCATTGTTTAGATTGGTTTTGGGCATGCTCTAACCTTTGCTGCTTAATATCTTTGGACACTTTATATATAGACGCTTCGTTATCGACTCGGGCTTTTTGTGCGGCCAATAAATCAAACATATTAAACCTCGTTAAGTTTGAGTTGATGAATTTTCTGTAGGTTTACCAAATAAAGTATTGAGTGTTGTAGAAAGTCCAATAGAACAAACGGCATTTTTGAAAACTCGATGGATAACCCAAAACAAAAGTAGATTTAGGGTGATTAAAAAAACAGCAACAACCATCCAGTGAACACCGTAACTATAAGCGCTATAACCTAAGGTGAAAAGTAAGCCGGTCCAGGTAATTAAACTAATCCCGACTAACAGTAAAATGCAAACAAAGCTCAACACCAATCCTTTCACAGAAAGTTTTAATTCCTGAACTGCTAGCGTCTTCGCCTTGCCTACTTGTGCTTTTTGTGACTCCCACACCCTAGCCCAACTTGCCTGCAGTTCAGCAAAATCTGCAACGTCATTGTCAGTCGCTGCAGATTTTTCGCGCTGGTGAGTCTCGCCATCAATCATCAGAAGTCTACTTTCTTTTCAGAAGTGCAGTCAGTGCCATACCGGCAGCAAATGCGATACCTGCTGTTGCAACCGGGTTCTCTTTGGTAAATTTCCCTACCGCTGAAGAATTCCAGAAATCTAAAGCTTCTTGCTGTTTTTCCGACATTGCTTCTGCTGAAGCGCTTGCAGAGTGCCTTACTTTTTCTTCAGTCTTAGCTGCTTGCTTCGATAATGAATCAACTGAGTGATGAAGGGCATCTGTTACCTTGTCAGCAATTGGAGTGTCTGACTCATCACGGCCCTGTTTAGGAATATTGCTAGCTGAATGTGCTTGGTTTGACATGTAATGCTCCTTTTTTAGTTAAATGCTATCAATCAATTATTGAAAGACAGTAATTTATAAGGAGCAACCAATATGCCACTTTAAAAGGCACAACTTAATTCAATGAAAACAAATAATTAACGCTTTTTAGTACGAACCGCCCAATAATTAAAAGGTTATTCTTGTAAATACTTCTGATACTCTTTGCAACAATTACATCAATTCGTAAAAAATATGATTGAAACAACTCTACTTTGTACCAGCGGTTTTCTTTTAGCCATTACTCTACTCCCTTTATTACCTAGCAATCATTGGATATGCCGGAGTTGGGAGTTCCCTCGGGTACAGATAGTTGTGTTAATCGTAATTAATATTTTACTAACGGCAATCTTCAGCGAAAATACCTTAATGATAAGTCTGCTTGCAGTAAACATCGCAAGTTTACTTTATCAAGTAGTTTGGATATTGCCTTACACATTTCTTTATCCTAAAGAAGTTGAACAAGGAACAAAAACGCAATCCAGCACAAGTATTAAAGTCATCACTGCAAACGTACTCATGCCGAACAAATCAGCTCAAAAACTAATAGACTTAGTGACCCAATATGAACCGGATATCTTAGTCACATTGGAAACAAATAAGTGGTGGCAGGAAGCAATGAGTCCCATCCACAAAAAATATCCATATCGAGTTAATAAGCCTTTGGAAAATTTATATGGAATGCACGTTTACAGTAAGTTTGAAATATCCGATTTACAGGTTATGGAATTAATTGAGAAGGATGTGCCATCGGTTCATTGTTATATCCATTTTGCACAAAACGTGAAAGTAAAATTTCATTTTATGCATCCTGCTCCCCCGTCACCAACAGAAAACGAAACAGCAAAGCCCAGGGACAAAGAGTTACTTTTGATTGCCGATGAAGTGAAAAACTCTCTACAACCGACCATAGTGACTGGAGATTTAAATGACGTTGCCTGGTCTCCTACTACACGAAATTTTCGTCATAAGAGTGGATTACAAGATCCTAGAATTGGCAGGGGCTTTTTCAATACCTTTCATGCAGACTATCCAGTAATTCGATGGCCTCTTGATCACCTTTTTCATTCACATCACTTCATGCTGATAGACATAAAAAGGCTGCCTTCCATCGATTCTGATCATTTCCCACTATTCACTGAGCTCGTCGTGAAAGAACAAGCACAATCAGAGTAAGGGTATCTGCAATGAAAGTAGTCCGCTTGCAAATTTAAATTATATTGCTGCGGACTTTACTCTTAATATTATTAACTTTATCTTTTGGCAATAATCCAAACTGCGTGGATTATTCCGGGTAAGTAACCAAGAATAGTCAGCAGAATATTTAAGAAAAAAGCGCCACTGAATCCTACTTGAAGAAAGACTCCTACGGGTGGCAATAGAATAGCTAAAATAAGTCGAATGATATCCATAATGTACCTCACTGATGAACATTGATTAGTTTAAAATCACATTATAAGCCGCCCTGTGAGCGGCTTATAACTATTAAGTTATCGGCTAAGCAGTGATTTCCTGCAGAGCTTTCATTTCATCGTGACAAGCTTGCATAGTGCCACGGATTTCTCGAAGTGCTAAGGTGCATGTATCAGGCTGAGTTTCTTTAAGAGCCTCATCAATAATTTCTAAGGTTTTATCTTCAACTTCTTCAAGTTGACTAATGTACGTATGTTCTTTGTCGAAAGACAAAGCACCGACTAATTTGGTGTACATGTTTCGTATATTAACCGCAATGGATTCACCTTTTTCTTTCTCACCTTTTTCAGCAATGGCGAAAGGCTGTAGAGCTTCGATTGCCGCCTTTTTCTCAAACATCATTCTTGCAAAAACTTGTTTCACCGATTGATGAGATGCTTTGTCGATACTTTCTTCATAAAAGTCTGCGCCAGCGCTTAATACTTCAATCACATCAGTTACTTTGTTTACTTGTTTCACTTCATTACTCATAAATATCTCCTTTTAATGATCGAAAAAATAATCAAAATTTCACTTTGATTGTGTTGTTATTCAGTCTAAAGGGTTGCAGAAACCGCACCATCGTGAAGTAACAGCGCAAAGAAATATTAGAATGAACATGAAAAGCACATTTTATTCTTATATTTCAATTAGATAAGAGAATTTTAAATGAACCCGTTAATCGGCATTCAGAGATAAAGAAAAAAGTAGAAGGGAAAGACAGGCAATCCAAATTGTAAAAAATTTACGCATAAGATGGAAAGTTTACAAAGAAAAGTATCTATTTCAGTATTTAAAAAGCCCCGCCAATAAAATTAGCGGGGAACTCACGCTTAGGGAATGTGTGTAAGGTTAGGGTTACAACACATCCTCAGAAGCTATAGGATCTTCTGGTTTGACTGTTTTAGACAGTAATAACTCAGCTCTGAGGCGTTTCTCAATATCATCAGCCATATCAGTGTGTTCTCGTAGGTATTTAACCACGTTGGCTTTACCTTGACCGATACGCTCTCCATTGTAGCTATACCAAGCCCCCGCCTTTTCAACAAACTTCTGCTTTACACCTAAGTCAATCAACTCAGCTTCTTTACAGATACCTTGGCCATATAAAATTTGGAATTCAGCTTGTTTAAATGGCGGAGCAACTTTATTTTTAACCACTTTAACTCGGGTTTCATTACCAACCACTTCATCGCCGTCTTTAATCGCACCAATACGGCGTATATCTAATCTTACCGAAGCATAAAACTTAAGGGCATTACCACCAGTTGTGGTTTCTGGAGAACCAAACATCACCCCAATTTTCATACGAATTTGGTTAATGAAGATAACTAAGGTGTTTGACCGTTTGATATTACCGGTTAGTTTACGTAGCGCTTGTGACATCAAACGTGCCTGCAAACCAACGTGGGAATCTCCCATATCACCTTCAATCTCAGCTTTCGGCGTTAACGCCGCTACGGAATCGACGACTACAACGTCAACCGCACCAGAACGCACTAACATATCGCAGATTTCTAATGCTTGTTCACCGGTATCAGGCTGAGAGACCAACAGATCATCAATATTCACCCCTAATTTGGCCGCATAGACTGGATCCAAGGCATGCTCCGCATCTACGAAGGCACAAGTTTTACCCATTTTTTGTGCTTCAGCGATAGCTTGTAAGGTCAGGGTTGTTTTACCAGATGATTCTGGACCATAAATTTCGACGACTCTACCACATGGCAAGCCACCTATTCCCAGCGCAATATCAATTGTCAAAGAGCCGGTTGAAACCGCTTCAATATCTAAAGCTTGGTTGTCTCCAAGGCGCATAATCGCACCTTTACCAAATTGTTTTTCAATCTGCCCTAGAGCAGCTGATAATGCGCGAGATTTATTATCGTCCATCGGAATATCCTTCGAAAATAGCGTGATAAATTAAACAAGGGTTCAACGAACTTGTTTATTTGTTTCATAACCTAAAGTTTATGCTGAGAAGTATACTGTATGATTATACAGTTGCAAGTACAGTTTTACTTGTTTTGTAATTTTCTGACCTGATGAGTTAAAAATGTCTATTAAAGGTAAGACGTATTAACGCCTTAACAATATGTAAAGCCTTAACAAATTCGTTGACTAACCTGTTTTAACGCAAACTCGATAGCTTGCAGCCTCACTTCATGACGATCCCCAGAAAATATCTGTTTTTCAGTAAAAATATCACCATTGATATAAAAGCCAAACCACACTAAACCTACAGGTTTGTCTTCTGTCCCACCATCAGGTCCGGCAATACCACTTATGGAAACGCCCACTTCGGCGTGGGATTTTTGTGCGCATCCTGAAGCCATCTGTTCAACAGTCTGAGCAGACACAGCGCCAAAGGAAATCAAAACTTCCTGTCTAACCCCTAACAAATCATGTTTTGCTTCATTAGAATAAGTAACGAAGGATTGCTTAAACCATTCAGAACTTCCCGCAACGCTGGTGATTGCAAAGGCAACGCCTCCGCCGGTGCAAGATTCTGCACAACTTATCGTCCAACCTTTTTGTTGTAACTGCTGACCAAGTTGCTGCGCCATTAAATCGATTGATTCGGTTAACATATACAAATATGCTCCAATATTAATTTTAAGTGGCAGATTGTACTAACAACTGCTAGAAAAAAAACCCATACTTCTTATAATGCCCAATTGTTTTTAATTGTCTTGCTTTAGGTAAGTCATTTATTCAAGCATAACCTCAACCTGCAAAGAGATCCCAACCTCAATGAGTAATAGCGTTAAACAGCCAGATCTAGATAGTCATACTCCCATGATGCGTCAGTACTTAACCATAAAAGCTGAACATCCAGATATTCTGCTTTTCTATCGAATGGGCGATTTTTACGAGCTGTTTTTTGACGATGCAAAAAAAGCCTCGGAACTACTAGATATCTCCTTAACCGCCAGAGGCAAGTCAGGTGGGAACGCCATTCCTATGGCCGGTGTGCCCTATCATGCTGTAGAAAGTTACCTTGCCCGGTTAGTTAAAATGGGGCAATCGGTGGCGATAGTTGAACAAGTGGGAGATCCTGCCACCAGCAAAGGTCCAGTCGAAAGGCGAGTACAACGAATTGTCACCCCAGGCACAGTAACCGATGAAGCCTTACTCGAAGACAAGCAAGATAATTTGTTAGCGGCTGTGTTTTCCCAAAAAGACGTGTTTGGTTTTGCCGTGATCGATATTACAAGCGGCCGTTTTAGTTTATCTGAATTTACTGGAGAAGAAGCTCTATTAGCTGAATTACAACGCTGTAATCCTGCCGAGTTGCTATATCCTGAGGGGTTTAGTCATCTGCATTTAATCGATGATCGCGCAGGCTTAAGGCGACGTCCTGTATGGGAATTTGATCTGCAAACGGCCAACAAGCAACTAAACCAACAATTTGGCACCACAGAGCTCAATGGCTTTGGTGTGCAAGATGCAAAAATTGCGATTTGTGCTGCTGGCTGTATTGTTCAATATGTTAAAGACACCCAACGTTCGGCTTTACCGCACATACGCAAAATCCAATTGCAAAATAATGACGATACCGTACTCATGGATGCAGCCACCAGGCGCAATCTAGAGTTAACCTTGAATTTATCTGGCGGCGTTGAACATACTTTAGCGAGTATTCTAGATTATACGGTTACGCCCATGGGTAGTCGCTTATTAAAACGCTGGATCCAAACCCCTGTGCGCGACTTACAGGTTATTAATAGCCGTCAACAGCAAATAAAAGCCTTACATGAAGGCGAATACGAAGATTTGCGAGATATGCTTAAATCTGTAGGCGATATGGAACGCTGCTTAGCCAGGTTAGCTTTACGTTCCGCTCGTCCAAGAGACTTTTCCCGATTAGGCAATGCATTTGAAATGCTACCAAAGGTTCAACAAACTTTGGCAAATTTAGGACCAGAGTTTGTTAAATTGAGTGAAGATATCAACAATTTTCCTGAACTTGGTGAATTGTTATCCAACGCAATCATCCCTAACCCACCGGTATTGATACGAGATGGAGGTGTGATCGCCCCAGGCTACAATGCAGAATTGGATGAACTCAGAAACCTAGCCAAAGGTGCTACAGACTATCTCGAACAGTTGGAAATTCGAGAAAAAGAACGAACGGGTATTCCCTCACTTAAAGTAAATTACAATAAAGTGCACGGTTATTATATTGAAGTTAGTCGCAGTTTTGCCGATCAGGTCCCTGCGGATTATGTCCGCCGTCAAACCTTAAAAAATAACGAACGCTATATTATTCCAGAACTCAAAGAGCACGAAGACAAAGTACTTACCAGCCAAGGACGCGCACTCGCTTTGGAAAAGCAGTTATATGATCAGCTCTTCGATTTATTATTACCCCAATTAAATGAGCTCATGATAAGTGCTATGGGACTGGCTGAGTTAGATGTTATTTGTAATTTAGCACAACGAGCAGAAGCGTTAGATTTACATTGTCCGGAAATGTCTGAACAGAGCGGAATATTCTACGAACAAGGTCGCCACCCTGTGGTTGAAAATGTGATGAAAACGCCTTTCATTGCCAATCCCTTAGCGATGACCCCATCTAGACGGATGTTGATTATAACAGGGCCAAATATGGGCGGAAAATCAACTTATATGAGGCAAACAGCATTGATCGTGCTGATGGCGTACATAGGTTCATTTGTGCCCGCACAGCAGGCCGTTATCGGCCCTGTAGATAGAATATTCACCCGCATTGGAGCATCAGATGATCTCGCCTCTGGCCGCTCTACTTTTATGGTGGAGATGACCGAAACGGCGAATATTTTAAATAATGCAACGGCCAATAGTTTAGTTTTAATGGACGAAATTGGTCGTGGAACCAGCACCTATGACGGCCTATCATTAGCCTGGGCATGTGCCGAATACCTTGCATCTAAGATTCACGCATACACACTTTTTGCCACCCATTATTTTGAATTGACTCAATTGGCTTCAGAGCTCGACAGTTTAGCTAATGTGCACCTTGATGCTATTGAACACAACGATGAAATTCGTTTTATGCATGCGGTTCAAGAAGGCCCTGCTAATCGCAGTTATGGTTTACAAGTGGCGCAACTAGCCGGAGTGCCGAAGAGTGTTATTCGCTCCGCCAAAACAAAACTCGCTATTTTGGAAAAACAACCAAACATTGACAGTAGTGAGCTGGCAGTAAGTGATCACTCACAGCAATTAGATCTTTTGGACTGTGTAGATGAATTACGGATTAAATTGAAGCAAGTGGAACCCGATGAGTTGACGCCTAAAGAAGCCCTAGCATTAGTTTATTCCCTTAAAGAAATGAGCAAACAATCTTAATAATATAGACGTTATTAGCATTGACTGAATGTAGTTTAAATCAAATCAAGATTTGTCGCTGTTTAATGAAAAAGTTCGTTGTATGGACAGGCAGGTTTCCGTATACTGTTGAGCCGTCCATATGCCGAAACTTTGTCGGTTCCTTGGTCAAGTATTCTTATCAACTCCAAAACGTCTTAGGTTACACATGACACATTATATTTTCGTCACAGGTGGTGTCGTTTCATCACTTGGAAAAGGTATTGCCGCAGCTTCGTTAGCTGCAATTCTCGAAGCTAGAGGATTGAAAGTTACGATGCTCAAACTGGACCCATATATTAACGTGGATCCGGGCACTATGAGCCCCATTCAACACGGCGAAGTATTTGTTACCGATGACGGTGCAGAAACAGATTTAGATTTAGGTCATTACGAGCGCTTTATTCGTACCCGTATGACCAGACGCAATAATTTCACCACAGGTCGCGTATACGAAGAAGTATTAAAACGTGAAAGACGCGGTGACTATCTTGGCGCGACCATACAGGTTATTCCTCATATTACTAACGAAATAAAACGTCGGGTAATAGAAGGCGCAGAAGGAGTAGACGTAGCCATTGTTGAAATAGGTGGAACTGTAGGTGATATAGAGTCACAACCATTTCTCGAAGCAATTCGTCAGTTAGGTGCAGAATTAGGGCGTGAGCGCGCCATGTATATGCATCTAACATTAGTTCCTTACATGGCTGCATCCGGTGAAGTGAAAACCAAGCCCACTCAACACTCCGTGAAAGAGTTACGCTCCATTGGTATCCAACCAGATATTCTAGTTTGCCGTTCAGAGAGTGCCCTTCCTTCAAACGAACGTCAAAAGATTGCATTATTCACGAACGTCCCCGATAAAGCCGTTATCGGTTTAAAAGATGTGGATAGTATTTATCGCATTCCTGCGGGCCTAAAAGCCCAAGGTATGGATGAATTAGTGGTTCAACGTTTTGGTTTAGATTGCCCTGAAGCCGATTTGACTGAGTGGGAACAAGTTTTATATGCAGAGTCTAATCCAAATGACGAAGTCAATATCGGCATGATCGGCAAATATGTCGAATTACCCGATGCATACAAATCAGTTAACGAAGCATTAAAACATGCAGGCTTAAAAAACCGTCTTTCAGTCAATATTCGTTATATCGATTCTCAGGATATCGAAAGCAAAGGCGAAAATGTATTGCACGATCTTGATGCTATTTTGGTTCCAGGTGGATTTGGCGAACGTGGTATTGAAGGGAAAATAGCTGCCGCTAAATATGCTCGTGAAAACAAAGTCCCCTATTTGGGAATTTGTTTAGGGATGCAGGTTGCGCTAATTGAATATGCTAGAAACGTAACTGGCATGGCGGATGCGAATAGTACTGAATTTAATCCAGATACCCCATTCCCAGTCGTCGGCTTAATTACAGAATGGCTGGAATCGGACGGCAGCACAGAGGTCAGAGATGAAACTTCTGATCTAGGTGGTACAATGCGTTTGGGTAGTCAATTGTGCCATTTAATTCCAGATACAAAGGTGCACCAAACCTATGGCGATACAGAAATTTATGAACGCCATAGACATCGTTACGAAGTAAATAACAATCTGCGTGATGAAATTGAAGCATCAGGTTTAATTGTGTCTGGTTTATCTACCGATAAACGTTTGGTTGAGGTTATCGAATTACCTGATCACCCATGGTTTATTGCAGGCCAATTTCACCCAGAATTTAACTCTACACCCCGTGACGGCCACCCTCTATTTACAGGGTTTGTGCACGCCGCTGGTGAATACCATAAAAATAATAATTAAAAGAAGAACCAAGCGCCTATTCGCATAATAAATATAAGCCTTAAACAAAGGCATTATTATGCGAGTGCTTAGAACGTAAATTAAACATTTTTATAAGGCAACAAGAATGGCAAAAATCAGCAAGATTATTGGCCGTGAGGTAATGGACTCGCGTGGTAACCCAACCGTAGAGGCAGACGTTTATTTGGAAAGTGGTGCTTGGGGGCGAGCTTGTGCTCCTTCTGGCGCATCAACTGGCTCTCGTGAAGCATTGGAATTACGTGACGGTGATAAGTCTAGATACTTAGGTAAAGGTGTACTTAACGCCGTTGCCGCTATTAACGGTGATATTCAGGCAGCGTTAGTGGGTCAAGATGCACTTGAACAACGTGCAGTAGATAAGGTTATGATCGACCTAGATGGCACAGAAAATAAAGAAAAGTTTGGTGCTAATGCCATTCTTGCGGTTTCTCTGGCAGTTGCAAAAGCGGCGGCGATGGAGAAAAAAGTTCCTTTATATCAACATATTTCTGAACTTAACGGCACGCCAGGACAGTACTCAATGCCAGTCCCCATGATGAATATCATTAACGGTGGTGAGCATGCTGATAACAACGTAGACATTCAAGAGTTTATGGTTCAGCCGGTAGGCGCACCGAATTTCCGTGAAGCACTACGTATGGGCGCTGAAATCTTCCATAGCCTTAAAAAAGTTTTGTCTGCTAAAGGCCTTAACACTGCAGTTGGCGACGAAGGTGGCTTTGCCCCTAACCTAAGTTCAAACGAAGAAGCCCTTAAGGTTATTATCCAAGCAGTTGAAAGCGCTGGTTATGTCATGGATAAAGACGTTACCCTAGCACTCGATTGTGCATCATCTGAGTTTTATGTTGACGACCAATATAATATGAAAGGTGAAGGAAAAGTCTTTAACTCTGAACAGTTCAGTGATTATTTAGCTGACCTTTCTGCTAAGTATCCCATTATCTCAATTGAAGATGGTTTGGATGAAAGCGACTGGGATGGTTGGGCTTACCTAACAGGCAAAATCGGCGATAAAATACAACTTGTCGGTGATGACTTGTTCGTGACCAATACCAAGATTCTTAAACGCGGTATTGATAATGGTGTAGGTAACTCTATCCTGATTAAGTTTAACCAAATTGGTTCACTTTCAGAAACCTTAGATGCGATTAAGATGGCTAAAGATGCAGGTTTCACAGCCGTTATCTCTCATCGAAGTGGTGAAACTGAAGATGCAACCATTGCAGATTTAGCAGTAGGAACCGCAGCAGGACAAATCAAAACAGGTTCTCTATGCCGTTCTGATCGTGTTGCTAAGTACAACCAATTGCTGCGCATTGAAGAAGCTTTAGGTGACTCAGTTAGTTACGGCGGTCGCGCTGAAATTAAAGGTCAATAAAGCCTAATGAGCATGTGCCAGCCTGAGTTTTATCTGGTGCATGCTTACAACTACCCTAATTGTCTGATATAAGTCAGATAATGTCCGATACCAATCATCAACAACAAGTTGATATCTTCGCCTCAGATCAAAGACAGCGCCATTTTGCCGAGCTGTGTAATGCCCTGTATGAAAGAGAATTACACTCCTTAAGTAAAACCGCACCGAATAATATACGATTGTTACAACGTCGGTTATCCGGATTGCCCTACCATATTAAAAATGCAGCCGAATATTTACTTGCCCAAGACTATCCAATTCAAGTGGATATTCACAATGGCAGCTGGCAAGCAAAACAAACGGCTAAATGTGTTAGTAGTAAGTACGATCCAGAAAAAACCTTTGTTTGGTTTAGCAATTATGTTCGTATGGGCTTACCCTCACCGATTTACATGAGTGATATGGGCGTTGAAACCGTGGAGTTAGACTCTGTTGATAGAATCGACCAAGAACAGCATAAACTGCATTTCAATAAACATGGTTGGTTTAATTTTAACGGCGCTTATTTAGGCGAGTATGAACATTCATTGCAAAGCAAAACCTTATTAATTCCCAATAAAAGCAATATCACCGCAGCGTGTTGCGGTCACAGCTGGAATCATAAGGGGAAAACCATTCCCCGCACGCTCAGCTTACGAGAATTATTGCTATCCACAACCATCAATTGGAAGACCTATAAGTAATTAACCTAAAAGCAACATAGGTTAAAAGGTCGCTTAGTTAATGAACAGTTTTTTGAGTTTAGTGAAATTTCCACTGCAAAATGCGCCATATACGCCTGCTTATCCCGAGTTAAGGTTAGTTATTCCAAAGCGATATATATGGATTTATTAACTAAGGTTGACGCATAGGCTGATAAAGGATACAAATACACCACTGGAGAATTTACTCTAAATTTGATTAATTGAGAACAATGTGGCTTTACGAAAAATAGCTTTACTGAACATCCTACTACTTCTGGCAGCGAGACTGCACGGGTAGGTTGTAAATGTCACAACTGATTTTAAAACCCGTGCAACGCACGGGTTTTTTGTATGGGCAATATACTTAACAGGAGAAAAAATATGTCTAATCAAGTGAAAATATTTGATACAACCTTGCGTGATGGCGAACAAGCGCTGCCTGCAAGTCTCACTGTTAAAGAAAAACTGCAAATTGCGTTTGCCATTGAACGTTTAGGCGTAGATATCATTGAAGCTGGATTTCCAGTGTCATCACCGGGTGACTTTGCGTCAGTGCAAAGCATTGCCAGAGAAATCAAGAACGCCACTGTATGTGGCTTATCTCGAGCCCTAGAAAAAGATATTGATGCCTGTGGTGAAGCCTTAAAGGTTGCCGATCAATTTCGTATTCATACTTTTATCGCAACCTCAGATATACATGTTGGCGCTAAACTTAAAAAATCCCAAGAAGAGATTGTGGAAATGGCGGTACATGCCATTAAACACGCTCGTCGCTATACAGATGACGTAGAATTTTCCTGCGAAGATGCAGGACGTACTCATATCGACTACTTGTGCAGCATGGTTGAAGCGGCAATCAACGCTGGCGCAACTACGGTCAATATCCCTGATACTGTCGGTTATACAACGCCAACAGAGTTCGGTGGGATCATTAAAAATTTATACAATCGAGTCCCGAACATCGACAAAGCAACCATCTCAGTTCATTGTCACAATGACTTAGGTTTGGCCGTTGCTAACTCCTTGGCTGCCGTGGAAAATGGTGCAAGACAAGTTGAAGCAACAATGAATGGAATAGGTGAACGCGCGGGTAACTGTTCATTAGAAGAGATTGCAATGATATTGCAAACCCGCCATGCCATGTTGGGTTTGCAAACCAACATCAACTCCAATGAAATTTCACGTACCTCTAAACTCGTTAGCCAGTTATGTAATATGCCGGTTCAGGCTAACAAAGCCATTGTAGGAGCCAACGCGTTTAGTCACTCTTCTGGTATTCACCAAGACGGTGTTCTAAAAGCACAAAACACCTATGAAATCATGACTCCAGAGAGTGTGGGAATTAATAAAAATAACTTAAACCTAACTTCACGTTCAGGTCGCCATGTCATTAAGCATAGATTGACTGAGTTAGGCTATAAACAAAGCGACTATGACTTAGAAGCGATTTACAGTGCATTCTTGAAATTAGCCGATAAAAAAGGCCAAGTGTTTGATTATGATTTAGAAGCACTGTTGTTTTTTGATCAACAGAAACAAGACCAAGCTCATTTCGAGCTACTCTATTTACAAGCCAATTCGGGTCGGGAAATTATTCCCAGTGCTACCGTGAAAATGCGTATTGGTGAATCTGAAGTTACCGAATCAGCTGTGGGTAACGGACCAGTAGACGCAGCCTTCAATGCCATTACTAAAGCCATAGGTCACAGCAGAGTCGATGTGGTTGATTTCAAATTAGACTCGAAAGGTGAAGGTGCTGATGCACTCGCTCAAGTCAGTCTAATCGCCGAATATAATGGTCGCCGTTTCAACGGTATCGGTCTTGCCACCGATATCGTGGAGTCGGGCGTCAAAGCACTCATTTATGTGTTAAACAACACACATTTAGCTGATCAAATTGATCAACAGAAGAAACAACAAATAAAAATTGCAGGGGTTTAATAAGTACATGTCTAATTATGAAATTGCCGTTTTACCAGGAGACGGTATAGGTCCAGAAATTATGGCTGAGGCCAGAAAAGTGCTCAGTGCAGTTGAAAAAACCTGCGGATTGTCATTTACTCTGAACGAATATGATGTGGGTGGCTTAGCCATTGATAATCATGGAAAGGCTCTCCCAGAGTACACCCTAAAAGGGTGCGAACAAGCAGACGCAATTTTGTTTGGTTCCATAGGCGGTCCTAAATGGGATAGTTTGCCTTTGGAGCAACGCCCGGAACGAGCAGCATTGCTTGCATTGCGAGGCCACTTCGATTTATTCAGTAACTTACGACCTGCTAAGATTTATGAAGGCTTAGAATCACTATCCCCCCTTCGCGCAGATATCGCAGCAAGTGGATTTGATGTACTCGTCATCAGAGAACTCACCAGTGGCATTTATTTTGGTCAGCCTAAAGGACTTGAGGGTGAAGGCGAAGAGCAATTTGCCTATGACACTATGCGTTACTCAAAACGTGAAATTCGTCGTATAGCTAAAAGTGCGTTTGAAGCGGCGATGAAGCGCGGCAAAAAAGTCACCTCGGTAGATAAAGCGAATGTGCTAGTGTGCTCTCGTTTATGGCGTGAAGTAACGGAAGAAGTAGCAAAGGATTATCCAGAAGTACAACTTGAGCATATCTATATTGATAATGCCACCATGCAATTACTGCGTTACCCCAACGAGTTTGATGTGATGCTTTGTTCTAATTTGTTTGGCGACATCATCTCTGATGAGTGTGCAATGATTACAGGCTCCATGGGATTATTACCGTCTGCGAGTGTTAATGAGAGCGGTTTTGGTATGTTCGAACCTGCTGGAGGCTCAGCGCCTGACATTGCAGGTAAAGGCATTGCTAACCCTATTGCGCAAATATTGTCTGCTTCGATGATGCTACGTTATAGCTTGAATCAGGGCGAAGCGGCAGATCAAATTGATGATGCGGTGCGCAAAGCGTTAGCTGAAGGTGTATTAACAGGAGAGTTACTTCCTCCAGAAAAACGCCATCTAGCCAAAACTACATCGCAAGTGGGTGACGTAATTAGTCAGCACATATTATCAGCAGCGCAAAATAGCTAAAATTAGCCTGCAGGCTAAGCTTTAAATTTAGGAACTAAAAATGGCAAAATCTTTATATGACAAAATTTGGGAATCCCATATTGTCGATCAATTGGGTGAAGATAATCTTATTTATATTGACCGTCACCTGATCCACGAAGTCACCACTCCACAAGCGTTTGCAGGGTTAAATGAAAAAGGACGTAAAGTAAGATGTCCACAAAAAACCTTCGCAACCATGGATCACAGTATTTCTACTCGCTCGTTAGCAATAGATGCCTGCGGCCCAGAAAACCAACTGCAATTGCAGACCTTAGCCAACAATTGTAAAGAACACGGTATTGAATTATTCCCTGTAGGACATCAAAAGCAAGGTATCGTCCATGTAATAGGGCCTGAACTTGGCTTAATTTTACCCGGTATGACGGTTGTTTGTGGAGATTCCCACACGGCAACCCATGGCGCATTTGGCGCCCTTGCTTTTGGTATAGGTACTTCACAAGTTGAGCATGTTTTTGCCACCCAAACATTAAAACAAAGCAAAGCCAAAAGTATGCTAATTAATGTTGATGGAAAATTACCCATTGGCATCACAGCAAAAGACATCATTCTGGCCATTATTGGTGAAATAAGCCATGCCGGCGCCACTGGGTATGTTATCGAATATGCCGGAGAAGCCATTCGTGGGTTAACCATGGAAGAGCGCATGACAGTGTGTAACATGACCATTGAAGCAGGAGCAAAAGCGGGCTTTATTGCACCTGATGAAACCACGTTTGAATACATTAAAGGTCGTGAATATGCGCCAACTGGGGAAACTTGGGATGAAGCAGTAGCCTATTGGAAAACCTTGCATACCGATGAGGGTGCGCATTTTGATAAAGTGGTTGAATTGCAAGCACAAGACATTGCCCCACAGGTAACTTGGGGAACCAACCCAGGTCAAGTGACTGGTGTGACTAATGCCATTCCAACCCCAGAAGACTTTAGCGATCCCATCGAGCGTGAATCAGCTAGTAAGGCCCTGGCGTATATGGATTTGAAAGCAGGCACAAAGCTTACGGATGTTGCAGTCAATAATGTATTTATCGGTTCTTGTACTAATAGTCGAATTGAAGACCTGCGCTCAGCAGCGCAGATTGCTAAAAAAGGAAAAGTAGCAGAAGGCGTAACAGCCATAGTTGTTCCCGGTTCCGTATCAGTTAAACAACAGGCTGAAGAAGAAAAACTCGACCAAATCTTTATTGATGCGGGTTTTGAATGGCGCCTACCCGGTTGTTCAATGTGTTTAGGAATGAACGACGATATTCTCAAAGCAGGTGATAGGTGTGCGTCAACGAGTAACCGAAATTTTGAAGGACGCCAAGGCCGTGGGGCAAGAACCCACCTAGTTTCTCCAGCAATGGCAGCTGCAGCTGCGATCACTGGTCACTTCATTGATGTACGCGACTTGTAGGAGTAGATGATGACAGGATTCACAACCCATTTAGGTACAGCAGCACCACTTGATCAAGCCAACGTGGACACAGATCAAATCATTCCCAAGCAATTTTTGACTGGGGTTACTCGCACAGGCTACGGCAAACACTTATTTCACGATTGGCGTTATTTAGATTTACATGAAAAAGAAGTCAACCCAGATTTTGCCCTAACCAAACCTGAATATCAGGGAGCGAGTATTCTACTAGCTCGTGAAAATTTTGGTTGCGGTTCAAGCCGTGAGCATGCTCCTTGGGCCCTCGCTGATTTCGGCTACAGCGTCATCATTGCCACCAGTTTCGCTGATATTTTTTATGGTAATTGTATAAATAATCAATTATTGCCAATTAGCCTTAGCAATGACGAGATGAACAGTCTTTTTGCCATTGTGAAAGACAAGCCTGAAACCCAAATTTTTATCGATTTACCCAATCAAAGGGTTAAAGTGGCTGAGCATGAATATCATTTTGATATCCCTGAACACCATAAAAACAATTTGATTAAAGGGCTTGATGCTATTGGTCAAACCTTAGAACTAGACGATAAAATTCTTGATTATGAAAATAACGCGTTAGCTTGGTTAAGATAGTTCTCTTGTAATAACAGCATCCAGGAACGACGGAGTAAATTCCTTGCCTGGATGCTTGTTTAAATTTCTAAACCACGATTTAAAAGGAGATTTGAAATTACTATTGGGATAAAATACAGCTTCATTTAAAACCTTAAAAATCTGTTGGGAGTGTTGGGTAGTAATGCTTGAAGCGATCAAAATCGAAGATTTAAAGCCAGGCATGTTTGTTAATGAAGTTATCGAACAAAAAGGCAAATTAAAAATAAAAACAAAAGGCCTAGTAAAATCAGTTAAATCAATTGATTTGTTAAAGAGCAAAGGTGTAACCAAAGTAGAAATTGATTTATCTCGAAGTAATCTTCCACCACCAGTTGTCACTCCTAAAGTAGAACAAGACGAAATTAAAGAAACACCTTCATCGCCTCCCCCCAAAATAAAATCTTATACTGATAGTGAACAACTTGAGGCTGCTACTAAGCTATATGATGAAGCCTTGGTTATTCAAAGTCGATTTTTTAAGCGCTTAGCAGCCAACGATACGCCGTCACTGTCTGATGTGAAGAACTTAAGTGCAAATATAATAGAATCAGTATTAAACATGCCAAGTGGCTTGAGTTGCTTAACCTTACTAAATAAATCAGGAAGATATTTGTTAGAGCATTCTCTAAACTGTTCTATTTTACTGACGATGTTTGCAAATTATAGAAACATGGGTCCGCAAGCAATTGAAGAGTTAAGTCTAGCCGGATTGTTAATGGATGTCGGTATGACCAACATGCCAAAAGACATTACGCAATCCCCTGCAAAACTAACCCTCCAACAAAAAGAAATTATTACAACCCATGTGGATATTGGTCTTGATTTAGTTGACCGCTGCGGAGGTGTAACCGCGATAGTACAAGATATTATCTTCAACCATCACGAACGAATCGATGGCACAGGTTATCCAGATGCGCAGAGTGAACATGATGTAAGTGAATACGCTCGAATGGCCGGGATTGTAGATAGCTACGATGCGATGATTAATGAACGGCCATTTCGTAAAGCCGTGACCCCTTCTAAAGCCCTAGTGAAGCTTCTAAGTGATGAAAGTTATGACCAGGTACTTGTTGCTCAATTTATAAAATGCTTAGGTGTGCACCCCGTTGGCTCTCTTGTAAAATTGGATAATGATAGGTTAGCGATAATAACTCGCGGCAACAAAGAGACTCCTATGAAGCCTGTCGTCATGGCTTTTTATAACTTAAAAACCTCAAGCTATTCTGAAGTCAAAAAGTTAGATTTAAGTCAGGTGAATGTAAAAATTATCAGTGCCGTTCGATCTGAAGACTTTGGTTTAAATTTAACCAAGTTTTTAAAAGAGATTTTAATAACCGCGTTGTGATTTTTAAACAGGGCATTTAGTAGTCGTTAAATGCCCTCGAATAAGTCACTTAATCTACCAATCTGATAGTGCTTCCATACTAAACTCTTGACCTTTAAAAGTCATGATCACATGTTGCGGCTCAATTCCCTGTATAATAAGCCCGTCTTCAATTTCCTGTCCTTCAACGGCTCTTTTACCATTCACCCTAACCCATCTCTCTTGCGGTGCTGACACGTACATATGGGCGGAAAACGCTAAACTCGGTAATTCCATTAACACCCAAGCAGGAAGATCACTCACCGATGGTACATCCTTGATGGATTGTGAATTATCAGCAGGATCGACGGGGGTTTCATCTCCTAAAGAGGCCAAGGCATTTCGAAAGCGCTGCAATAACTCTGGTGGAATATTAGCTTCTTCTTCCTCGCTTTGTTGTTTAACTGCTTGTTGTTCTGCCAGCCGTTGCGCCTCGTCATCTGCAGATTCTTTCTCTATAGGGCGTTGGTTTTGCGTTGGCGGTTTTGCTTGTTCAGGCTCGGAGTCGAGTTCAGAAATGACTTGCTCGGTTTTCGCCGTTACCGAACTAACTTGATCAATATTCTGCTCTTGCTGAGTAATTTCGGACCCAGTGGACTCATTAGGATCGATGAGTTGGCTGTTATCTTCTGGTTTTGATTCTGTCGTTTGTGCAACTTCAGGGGGGGGATTAAATACATGCTTAAATTGGGTTAAGTTTGCCAAAGTTAAACCAAAACAAAATCCAGCGGCGATAACCACTACTGCAATCAGTGATTTTTTACCATAATACTGCCATGCTTCTGGTAGCTCTTGCACCGAAGGTAAAAATAAACTGCGGTTAAACTGCTCTGAAATACCTTGGTCGATGTGCTGAGTAATAGTACTGGTATCTTCAACCAATTTTTGGGTTTTCGATTTAGCAATTTTGGGCTTTTTGACTTCCACCGTCATATCGGGGTCGATCTCAACTTCCTGCACCCCCATTTCAGCTAACGCATTTACCATATCCAAGCTGCTAACAAGACCGGACTTTTTAATCTTTACGGGTCCGTTTTGGGCAGTCACTTTAATAATGACCATTCCAACTTTAAGTTGCTCAACACTGATTTTTTGGGTCATGTTAGGCTCCAACCAAATAGCCAATACTGGCAGCGGCGAGAAAACTTGCAACCAATATCAAAGTCCATTGCTTTCCTTGTCGCTGTTTAACCACGTCATCACCTAAGATTTGCCTAGCAGCCGCGATAAAAATATGGCGACGAACAATGGGATGTTGTTTGGTAAATGTTAGTGTTAAAGCGCGATCGCAGAGTAGGTTAATGACCCTAGGTATGCCGCCGGTTATTTGATAAATCGCTTGTAAAGTAGGTTTACTGAAAATTCGTTCATGCCCGCCTGCCACCGACAGTCGATGGGCAATGTAGTTTTTGACTTCCAGTGAAGAAAGGGGCAATAAGTGATATCTGGCGGTAATACGTTGGGCTAATTGTCTTAACTCATTGCGTTTCAGCAACTGTTGTAACTCAGGCTGTCCTATTAACACCACCTTAAGTAATTTTTCCCGATTGGTTTCCAAATTCGTTAAGAGTCGCAACTGCTCCAACACTTCAGGTAATAAATGTTGAGCCTCATCAACAATCAAAACCGTATTGATTCCGTTTCCATGATTGGTGGTGAGTTTATCTAAGATTTTATCGGTAAAATATTTCAAACTGGCTTGTTTTTTAAGATAACGAATTTTTAACTCATCGCAAATTGTTGCCAGTAATTCTATTGCCGAAAGGGTTGGGTTGAGAATCATTGCCACTTGCGTATTATCAGGCAATTGTTGCAGCAGTTTGCGTGAGACAGTGGTTTTCCCAGTGCCGACCTCACCTGTGAGCATGACAAACCCGCCGCTTTCACGTAAACCAAAAATTAAATGAGCAAGCGCTTCTTTATGGCGAGGACTCATATACAGATAATCTGGGTTAGGTGCTATCGAAAACGGGTTATCGGATAATCCAAAATAATTCAGGTACATATATGCTTATAAAACCAATCCAAATTTGCGACGAATAAGGTAACACTATTTGAGGTTAACTCAAAGACTGCTTACTATGGGAGTTATTGTGGAAAGCATAAAGAGAGTTATCTACAGATGAAATGTTTTTTAGTTGGCGGCGCGGTGCGCGATAAACTGCTGGATCGCAAAGTTAATGACCAAGATTGGGTTGTGGTTGGCGAAACCATAGAATCAATGTTGGCCGCGGGTTTCACTCAGGTAGGTAGTGATTTTCCGGTTTTTCTGCACCCCAAAAGTAAAGAAGAATATGCACTGGCGCGCACCGAGCGAAAAAATGGTAAAGGCTATACTGGATTTGAGGTAAATAGTGCCCCTGATGTTACCCTTGAAGAAGATCTGCAACGCAGAGATTTAACCATCAATGCCATGGCGTTAGATCAGAACCAGCAGTTGATCGACCCTTTCAATGGTCAAAAAGATTTAAAGGAGCGTGTTTTACGTCATGTCTCCCCTGCTTTTACGGAAGATCCACTCAGGGTACTGCGAGTAGCTAGATTCGCTGCTCGATATCATCAATACGGTTTTCAAATTGCGCCAGAAACCGCATTGTTAATGAAACACATGGTGGAACAAGGAGAATTAGATCACCTCGTCCCTGAACGTGTATGGAAAGAAACATCTCGCGCACTATTGGAAAACGATCCCGACATATTTTTTGAAACCCTAAGAGCCTGCGGTGCATTGAAAGTATGGTTTCCTGAACTAGACATACTATGGGGCATTCCAAACCCTGTGCAATGGCATCCCGAAATAGATACTGGGATCCATACCATGATGGTCATTCAACAAGCGGCGAAACTCACTGATAGTTTAGCCATACGTTATGCAGCCTTAGTACATGACTTGGGCAAAGGGCTAACAGATCCTGCTCAGTGGCCATCCCATCGAGAGCATGAAGAGTTGGGAGTTGCCCCTATCCAAGCCCTCAGTGAACGTTTGAAAGTCCCTAATGATTGTAAAGAATTAGCGATTATGACCAGTGAATACCACACTCATATTCATCGAGCTTTGGAGCTCAGACCCGCCACCGTATTGAAGGTATTAAATCATTGTGATGCTTGGCGACGACCACAGCGATTCAAAGATTTACTTACAACCTGCATAGCGGATGCAAAGGGACGAGCCGGCTTAGAAGATAGAGACTATCCCCAAGCGGATTTCATGTGGCAAGCCTTCGAAGCGGCGAATGGCGTAGAGGTCAAATCGATTATTGAAGCAGGTGCTGTGGGCAAAAATATTAAACTACGCTTAAATGAAAAACGCATTCACGCTATTCGAAACATGAAAGAGAATTATGCGGCGAATTAACCCCCTTACATCGGCAAAATTGCTTAACTCAATTAAGGCTGCCCTAAAGTGGATAACTACTTTATAATTGCGGCAATTATGTGAAAGCGACTAGAATCCACGGAAAAATATGTTTGATGAATTAGATCTTGACGAAAAGTTATGTCAAGCCTTAGCCGATATGGGGTACACCTCCCCTACCAGTATTCAATCTCTGGTGATCCCTCCAGCCATGGAAGGACAAGATATCTTAGCCAATGCACCTACGGGAACGGGTAAGACTGCCGCATTTTTGTTACCGGCTTGTCAGTTTTTACTGGATTTTCCTCGTCAACAACCTGGTTCTTGTCGAATTTTGATACTAACGCCTACCCGAGAACTCGCCTTGCAAGTGTATGAACAAGCAATGCAAATCACACAATATACAGATTTAGAGTGTGGCGTAATCACTGGAGGCATTAATTATGGAACAGATCGCGAAACCCTAGAAAAAAACCTGGATATTTTAGTCGCAACCCCCGGCAGATTGTTCGAGCATATTGAAAAAGAAAGTTTTGATTGCCGCGATATTGAAAGTTTAGTGTTGGACGAAGCAGATCGCATGTTGGATATGGGCTTTTCCGCCATTGTGAATCAAATTGCTGCTGAAGCGCGTTGGCGCAAACAGTCCATGTTGTTTTCAGCTACCCTTGAAGGTCCTGGGATTGCGCGTTTTGCCAAAGACTTGCTAACCAATCCCGTTTCACTAGAAGCGACCCCAAGCCGCAAAGAACACGCGAAAATTCTGCAATGGATCCATCTAGCAGATGATGCAACCCATAAATATAATTTGCTAAAAAGTATTCTAACCAATCAAATTCAATCAGCGGTGGTATTTGTAAAAACTCGGGACCGACTCAACCAACTTAAACAAATGCTCGAACGAGATGGATTCACAATTTCGTGGCTGCAAGGAGAAATGCCCCAAGATAAACGCAATAGTGCGTTACAACGTTTTAAAGATGGCGAGATAAACATTCTGTTAGCCACCGACGTTGCTTCAAGAGGTATTGATGTGGACAACATCAGTCACGTCATTAATTACGATCTTCCTAGAACAGCAGATATTTACGTTCATCGTATTGGTCGAACCGGTAGAGCAGGAAAAAAAGGAACCGCTATATCCATTGCTGAAGCCCACGAGATGGGGATCATCGCAAAAATTGAGCGCTATACACAGCAGCGCTTGAAACGTCGCGTGATAGAAGCGTTGCGACCAAAGAATAAAGAAGCTAAACCGCCGGTTAAAAAGAAAAAGCCTAAATCTGCCAAAAAGAAAATTAAGCGTCCCAAGAAAAACAAATGAAGGTGATAGTTTGCAACACAATATCGCAAGAACTTCAAATTAATCAATAACTTGCTGTGATAGCTAGTTAAGCCTTCAAATTATGGGGGAGTAAATTGTTTTTTTAGATAGTTTGATAGTCCTATTTGCTTAAAAGTTGTATGATGTTGCCGTATTTAGTTTCGCTGTGTAACCAATTTGGCTGGTTTTTAGAAGGGGTTCTGCCATTAACAACGATTTTGAAATTAATCAGGCAAATTTACGAGATAAAACTAACTCCATTTATGAAAATTTACTTGTCGGACTAATCGGCAGCTTAGTTGCAGCCATTTTTCTTGTTTTTGCATTAGATACACCCAATACCCATAGTTTAAAGCTAACTTGGTTGGCTGTTGTTGCTCTGATAACAGCTTTCCGGTTCATTGATTGGCTTTATTGGCGAATTAAATTGCGCCGAAAAAAATACGAAGCACATCCGGCCAGAAATCGCGCGGTGCTTGGGGTTATTTCGTTGGCTTTAATGTGGTGCGTCTATTCGGTCGTTTTTTACGACAGTATGGATCTAACAGAGTTGGCTTTGACCTTTGCCATGCTTTGTACTCTCTCAAGTGGAGCGAACTCTGCTCTTTCAGGCCATAAAAAGACGGCTATTCTTTATACTATTCTGTTGTTAACACCCGTATCCTGTATGGCGTTATTTTCTGGTGTTACAGTACATATTTTTATCGGCTGTTTAGGGCTTCTATACAATATTGCCATCACCTATTCCGCAGCTCGAGCCGCTGACTTAACGAAAGAAGCCATCAAACTACGCAATGAAAACACGCTTATTTTAGAAAAAATGCAGCAAAAAATCGCCCAAACTGATGCCGTCCATGCAGAATTATCACAGGCTTATAATCATTTAAGTGATAACAAGGAAGCCTTAGAAAAAGAGGTAGAGCGACGCACAGAAGAAATCAGAATGTTATCGAGCTTAGATCCGTTAACTCAGTTATATAATCGTGAAGCATTTATACGTCAGTTATCTGAAACGGCAACTAAGAGTATTAAAAGCGGTCATTCAGTCGCTTTGCTTTTCATCGATTTAAATGGCTTTAAAAAAGTCAACGATACACTCGGACACAAAGTAGGGGATGCAGTATTAGTCGAGGTAGCCGGCCGAATTGGTGCATTTGCTAATGACTATCAAGCGGGACGCTGGGGTGGCGATGAGTTTTTAATGTTATTACCCTATGCTGACCATGAAACTGCTATTTCGGTGGCCAATGCATTATTAGCTCGTATATCTCAGCCCTTAGATGTCATGTCTAATCAGCTTTTTGTCAGTGCAACCATTGGCATCGCGATGTTACCCGAACACACGTCAAATGAAACAGAACTAATTCAACTGGCTGACTTTGCAATGTTCGAACAAAAGAAATTGAATTTATCTGCGCCAAGAATGTTTTCCCAGGATTTATTTGAAAACCTCAAACAAATCGAAGAACTGCGCAATGGTTTACAGGAAGCCATCAGCAATAAACAACTTTATTTATGTTACCAACCCATTGTGAAATGCAAAACTAAACAACCTTGGTCATTTGAAGCTCTGTTACGTTGGAATTTTAACGGCAACCTCGTTGGTCCCGACACCTTTATCCCCTTAGCAGAACAAACCGGATTAATTCACGAAATTGGTGCTTGGGTGCTTAACCGAGCCTGCATTGATGCCAGCCAATGGCAGCATAGTCCCAATGCATCGGTCTCTGTAAACGTTTCCATCACACAGCTGTTAGATTCTGATTTTATTGGCGTTTTAGATAAAGCATTAAAAACGAGTAAATTAAAACCAGAACGACTGCATTTAGAAATAACAGAATCGATGTTTGCTGATAACAAAGAAAAAGTCAAAGCCAAAATAAATGCCATCAAAGAAAGAAATGTTCAAGTTTCCATTGATGACTTTGGTACAGGTTACTCGTCATTGAGTCAGTTACAAACCCTCAAGTTCGATACCATAAAAATTGACCGTTCTTTTGTTTTGAATATGCAGCATGGTGGCGAAGCTATCATCAGAGCAACCCTGTTTATTGCCAAACAATTTGGTTGCCAAACCGTAGCTGAAGGTATTGAAACAGAACAAGAAGCACTCAAACTGTCTGAAATGGGTGTGGATTACTTACAAGGTTTTTTGTTTTCTAGACCGATAAAAAACGACGATTTACGTCACTGGGTGGAGAAGATTGAAACCTAATTTAGGCAACATATACCCCAATAACAGACACACCTTGATTTCAACTTTTAAAATACAACTGTGTGGCATAACACAGTTTTAGAGCACGCTTTATGGCCCAACTTTATTTCTATTATTCTGCAATGAATGCAGGTAAATCCACATCTTTGTTGCAGTCTGCTTACAATTATCAAGAACGCGGCATGCGCGCAGAAATTTTCACAGCTGCGCTGGATGATCGCTACGGAATTGGAAAAGTAACGTCCCGTATAGGTTTAAAGTCAGACGCTCACTTGTTTAATCGAGAAAGTGACTTATTTAAAAGTACGGAAGCGTTACAGGACAATGGAAAAATTGACTGCATCTTTATCGATGAGGCGCAATTTTTAAATAAACGCCAAGTAAAACAATTAACTAAAATTGTTGACCAATTGCACATTCCGGTCTTGGCCTATGGTCTGCGCACCGACTTTCTCGGTGAAACCTTCGAGGGAAGTCACTATTTATTAGCGTGGGCCGACAAGATGATTGAATTAAAAACAGTATGCCATTGTGGTAAAAAAGCAAATTTCGTTGTCCGTTGGGATGAGACGGGAAAACCGGTAAAACACGGCGCACAGGTGCAAGTTGGCGGTAATGATACTTATGAGTCTATGTGTCGAAAACACTTTACTCAACTAGTTTGGTAGTCTCCATAAAAGGGATAACTGATTAGACTTTAACGCTAGGCTGCTCCCCTTTAGACACCAAACCTGCCCCATTAAACTTAAAACGCCTCAGCATATTTATCCTGAGGCATTGTCGTGTTTTGGATTTCCCAATACTTGTTAGGCTCCAGTTTTAATATCATCTAAGTGGTACTTATCAATAAGCGAATATAACGTTGGTCGTGTCACCCCTAAAAGTTCAGCAGTTCTCGACATATTCTTCTCGGATTGGTAATAAGCTCGGCGAATAGCACGACTTTCGGCTAATTCTCTTACTTCACGTAAGTTTAGGCTATCCACGCTATCATCACCATCTTCACGGACAATTAAGCCTAAGTCATCAGCCTGAATTGTACTGCCTTCGGCTAAAATAACCGCTGACTTCAGTTTATTTTGCAACTCACGAATATTACCGTTCCAGCGATGTTGCAACATCGCTTTAACCGCACCATCACTCAGGCCTTTCACTTTGGTTCCAAACTCTTCGTTGTACTGATTTAAAAAGGTTTTAGCCAGTAAAATAACATCATTCTCGCGCTCTCTTAAGGGCGGAATGCTGATAATAATTTCGCCAACGCGATAGAACAAATCTTCACGGAAAGTTTGTTCTGTCACCATATCTTGCAAATTTCGGTGGGTTGCACAGATAACACGAATATCCACAGGGATTTCACTTCTCCCCCCTACCCGTTCAATCACCCTTTCTTGCAGAAAACGGAGCATTTTGGCTTGTAGTCCAAGGGGCATATCACCAATTTCGTCTAAAAATACAGTGCCGCCTTGAGCCGTTTCAATTTTACCTAACGTGGTTTTATTCGCGCCGGTAAACGCCCCTTTTTCATAGCCAAAAAGTTCGCTTTCTAGTAAATTTTCAGGAATAGAGGCACAGTTGATGGCTACAAAAGGCTTGTCTTTTCGAAGACTATGATCATGAATACTGCGGGCAAACACTTCCTTACCGGTACCACTTTCACCTAACAACAAGGTGCTAATATCAGTTTGTGCAATTTTCTCAGCTTTACGGCTAACTATTTGAATAGATTCACTATTACCAATAATTTTGCTCATGGATGAAGAGTTTTTAGCAAGCTGCCGGTTTTCTAGTTCAAGATTAAATAAATTAGCAGCCCGATTCACTAGAATCTGAATGGTGTCAGAGTCGATTGGCTTTTGATAAAAGTCGTAAGCACCTAGGGCAATAGCTTTGAGGGCATTTTCTTTATCATTATTGCCGGTCACCACGATCACTTTGGTTTGCGGCGATAAGGCTAAGATTTCCTCCAGAGCGGCTAAGCCTTCAGAAGCATTAGCAGGATCTGGTGGCAATCCTAAATCGAGGGTAACAACTTTAGGCTCATATCTGCGTAATTGGTTGATCGCAGATTGGCGATCTTCAGCAAAAACAACTTCGTATTCGCTTAAGCTCCATTTAAGTTGCTTTTGAATTCCTAGATCGTCGTCAACTACTAATATTCTATCCACGTCTTTTGGGTCCCTCTATAAAGATTATTATTCTGCAGGAAAATTCAGTGTAAACACTGACCCTTTTTGCTGTTCACTTTGGACCTTAATACTGCCGCCCAACCTTTCAACAAAATTCTTGGCATCGTATGCACCAATTCCCATTCCTGCGTTACCTTTAGTGGTATCGAATGGTTTAAATAAGCGATGTTCAATAAAATCTTGACTCATTCCCTCACCGCTATCTTCGATGGTAACGATAAGAAAACGTTGGTCAACGCTCATATCGATGCTCACTTTTACCTGCCCGTGATCGTCAGTCGCTTGTTGCGCATTACTGATCAAGTGATACATAACATTACAGAATTTTTCTTCATCTATCACCAGTTGTTTCTCATCAATGACAATTAAACTCGGAATGGGTAAATTTCCTGCGCATTTTTTGTCGATCACTGATTGAATACTCACGGAAACATCACATAGCTTTTCGTTGCTTCGTTGCGCTTCTTTTTTATCTGTGAGCTGGCGTAACATTTTATCCATACGCGCTTTTGTGTGGGTCAAGGTTTCAAAAGTATCTTCAATAAACTCAGGGTTATCTTTGTGTTGCTCAGCGTTGGCTAAGATCAAATCGATTTGTGCTAGCACATTCTTCAAGTCATGTAATACAAACGCCGACATTCGGTTGAACGCCGCAAACTGTGCATTTTCAGCCACCTCTTTACCGGCTTCGTGATGGAAAACATAGCTTGATATTTGTGCGGTCACTGCGGTCAGGTAATCCCTGAGCTCCCAATTTAATTTACGAACCGAGCGGTCACCATTCATAATTGCTAACCCCCAAAGCGCTTCGGCCTTATATATGGGAAGCACAATTTGAAAGGAGCACTCATTTAACAACGCATGGTTCAATTTTAAGCCTTCATAAATAAACGGCTGATAACGCAACTCTTCTATATCGATAACCCAGTCTTTTTGCTGGCAATACACAGCTAACTCATTCAATAATTGAACTTCTCGTGGAGTAAGATCTGGGTGGTTAATTTGTGCTTTAGGATTTAGGCTGTGCCCTTCCTTTTTCAGTAACACACCAGAATTGTATTCAATGGCTTGAATCCAACCATTAAGCGCATTTTCATAAACCTGTGAAATATTGGATTCATTGGAAGACAAAGCATCGGTTAATTTTAACCATTCAATACGATAATCGAACTGATTGACGAAAAAGTGCTTGGTAATAAATACCCGTATTTTCACTCTTAGGCTGTTGGACAAGAACAAGGTCATTAGCAGTGCAGTGGATAATACTATGAGTATTATCTGTATTGTGCTTCCCCACTCTCCACCAATGTATTTTACGAAATAGCCTATCATCGCCATGATAAACAAATACACGCCTGCGACCATTAACAAAGAACTGTGTAACACGATTTCTCGAGAGATAAATATGTCAACGCCCCAATGTTTGATTCGGCGAATAGCCAATACTAGGAACGGCAACAATCCCGTATAAACGTAACCTCGTGCGGCAATATAAGTTACTTCTACGCCGCCAACCATGGTGGCATTGGCAAAGGTCACGAATTCAAATAAATTCGTGGCTCCCAGGTATAACACAAGGGGTTTATATGCCCACTTATTTTCTCCAGCTTGTCGATAGATTAACTCCAGTATGACCAGAACTTCCAAAGAGATAATTGTTAGGGCTAGAAACTGCCAACTCACATCGATTGGGAGAAAATAAGGTAATAAAATGCTGGCAACGGGCACAGATAACATGATGATGGAAAAGGGACGCATTAACACGTCCTTAATACTTCGAAAGTCGTTTTTAATGCAAGCCAGTAAGAAAACTAGCCAGATACTTTGTTTAACTGCATCCCATAGAAATAAGTGTTTGATTTCTACAGGTCCAAATAAAAAATTAATGTGCAGTAAACACCACACAGCAGTCCCTGCTGTAGCTAGAATCAATAAATATTTAACCAATCCTGCCTTTCTAACGGTGAAAAGCAACAATAGCAATAGGCTGTAACTGACTACACCTAGTCCAAACCCAAGATCAGCTATCATCATCTATTGACTTCCTTGCACAAAACTAACTATCGTAAGCACCAATTAACCCTTCAATGGTTAACTCTTACTTCTTTTTAAGCACTAAACTGCCAATGGAATAACCCGCACCGAATGAGCAAATCAGGCCATAATCTCCTGATTGTAAATCTTGATGATGTAAATGAAACGCAATAATTGAGCCTGCCGATGCGGTGTTTGCAAATCGATCTAGTACAATAGGTGCTTCGTCAGCATCTGCCACCCGACCGAGTAACTTTTTAGTTATCAAGGTGTTCATATTAATGTTCGCTTGATGTAACCACCAGCGCTTTACATCTACGGAGGTTAAATTGTGCTTGGCCAAATGATCGGCAATGTGAGCGGCCGCCATGGGACAGACTTCTTTGAATACTTTGCGTCCCTCTTGATGAAACAATTTATCCGGCCCGTAAGGTTCGGTATCAAAAACTCGACTCATGTAACCAAAGTTGGAACGAATATTACTGGAAAAATCGGTAACAGCTTTGGTACTGAGAATTTCAAATTGTTGCTCACTGGTAGCCGTATCTTGATGTTCAATTACCATAGCTGTGGCAACGTCACCAAAAATAAAGTGACTATCACGGTCCTGATAATTAATTTGCGGTGAAATTAATTCAGGATTAATGACTAAAACACACTTGGCCGTTTCAGCAGCGATCATTTCATATGCTCGATGCAACCCAAAGGTTGCCGCGGAACAGGCAACCAACATGTCGAAGCCAAAACCTTTAATGCCTAACGCACCTTGCACTTCAATGGCAATAGCCGGATATGAGCGCTGAGTATAAGCACAAGATACAATAACTGCATCAATGTCTTGTGCTGTCTTATTTGCCGCTTTTAGTGCTTTTTTCGCTGCATCTAAAGCCACTTCAGCTTGGTGTGACAATTCATCATCACTGCGTTCTGGAATATTTGGACGCATTCGTTCAATATCTAAAACACCGTCTTTTACATAAGCGTACCGACTTTTGATACCTGATGCTTTTTCTACAAAATCTGCGCTAGATAAGGGTTTAGCCTTTATTTCATCCGCAGCAATGGCCTCGGCGTTTTCTAAGTTGTACTTTTCAGCATAAGCATTATAACTGTCAACCAACTCACTGTTAGAAATACTGTAAGGGGGCGTCCACATTCCCGAACCACTGATCACAATCTGTTTAGTCATGTATTAAAATCCAATCATTTGTCACTGCAAAATTAAACTGTCTAAGCTTAGCGTTTTCGCAGTGAAAAGTCATGGAACATGCACAAGCAATTTACATCTAACGCCTGCTCATATAAAAATACCGTGAAGATTCACGGTATTTTTAACGCCTCGATATACCTGATTTGACCTTAAAACATGTAGGTCTCTGCGTTGGTTAACAATTGTTTATCCGTTATTTTGTCTTTTACACAAGATTGAATATCCTGATTTTTAAAAACATAAATACGATCTTCAGAGCCATTGTTCTGTGGCGAGCCAAAGTTCGATAGCACAAAAGTGACATGCTCATCCCCAGGCAGTGCTCTAAATCCATTGCCGTATTTACACAAAGTCGTGGCTATATTGTTTTCAAAACGCGATAGAAATGCACTGTACTGTTGCTTTTTCTGAGCCATCCTTTGCTCCGCTTGCTGTTTTTGATCTGCTGCTAACTGTTTGGCATATTTATCGACACTAGCCTGCTGTTCTTTTAATTCTGCAATTTTACTCTCAAGTTCCGTTTTTTCTTCTAACAGATCTGCTTTTCGCTGACTATCTGCGCTGCGCATTTCAAACTCTATATCCCGCAAGCGGCGTGTATATTCTCGCAGCTCCCAAGCTATTTCACGTTCTTGTTGATTGAGCTCCCGTAGCTTTTCTCTTGCTTTATTCATTGCCCCACTCGCTAACCGCAAAGATTCCTCGACTTCTTCGCTCCAATGTTCTTCATCAATTTCAATGAATACATTGTGCTCATCATCGCCAATCTCCGGTAAAGGCGGTATAGGCGGCAATTCGGGTATCACCGCAAAGTCACTATCGCCATTAAAGGAAAATTCAAAGTGTCTGGAGTGAGCACTGCTTGTTAACTCAAAAACCACACCTTGGGTAGACAAATAGGTAACATCTAAGCCCCTAAGTTTGATCCCATCTTTACTTTCCCCTTGGGTTAACGCGGTTTTGATAATACCGCTCATTATCTGCAATTCACTTTTCAATTCAGGCAAATTTGTTTTTGCCCATACCATGCTTGTCGTTATGCCTAATAGTGCGGCACTCAAGCTAGCCGCTAATGTGAGTTTTTTGAATTTACGATAGGTTGTCATTTTTCACCTCTTGAATACTTAAAATTAGATACACTATTCGGCCTTAGGGTTTGCCCGTTGGGTTATCATATATAGCGTTTTGAAGCTGATTGAGTTGGCGGGCATAAAACAACTGATCGTCATTTCGTTGTTCATTAATAAACTTAATTAACTCACCAAAATCTTCTTTACGTTCTTGTCTACTGGAAGCCAGTAAATACTGGGTAAGCTGAGTACTAGCATCTAATTGCTGCTCACGTAGGGAGGCGACATAGTCATTCAATGCCGCATTTTGTTGCGCTTTAAATTCGTCTAGCTGTCGCGCCACTTTTTGCTCTAGACGTTGCCCAGAATCACGAAAACCAAATGTCATTTTACCTCCCTCAACACTGGCTTCGAAACCACTAAACACCAGCACAATGGCGACAATTGAAAGTGCGCTTGAAAACACCGAGAAGCCTTGCCACTGCCACCATTTTTGCGAAGCTTGATAATCAAAGCTTGCTTCTTGATTCCAATTAGGTGCAGCTTGTGATTGATAATCTTGAGCAAACAAAGAAGCTCGGTTGGCCATTTCCACTTGCTTGGAAAAGTCGTCATCTTCAATGCATAAACTTTCAAACTGCTGTTGTTGTTGTGGACTCAAGTCTCCTTCCATCCAAGCGGCAAGCAACTCAGATTGATTTAAATTAGGCATATTCAACCTCCAATAAAATTTTTAACTTTGATAACGCGCTGTACATTCGAGATTTAGCGGTGTTAGCTGAAATTCCAAGTTGTTCCGCAATTTCTTCAAACGTAAATTGACCGAAAAATTTCAATTCAATAACCGCTTTTTGAGATAGCGGAAGCTGCTGCATTGCATTTACCAATTGATTAGCATTTTGAGAGGACACCATGGATGTTTCCATACATGGCTCACCACTTTCAATTTCTGGACTATCATCAAGGGCTTGATGGGGCTTTTTACGTCGGTAAAATTCAATGCATCTATAATGGGCAATTTTGAAAAGCCAACCTCGAAAGCAGCCCTCTCCCCGGAAATTACTTAAATTACGAAACACTGAAATAAATACTTCCTGCATCAAATCTAATGCGTCTTCGCGGGTGCCTGTCATGCGAATGCCATAGTTATACACTTGAGATTCATAGCGTTTTATCAGATTCAACCAAGCACGTTTGTTGCCGTTTAATGCTTTGCTTATTAACTGTTGGTCGCTTTTTTCAAACACGTAAATGGTTCCATTAGTCTGCTTGTTGATATAGTCGAGACCAAGTTTCAAATAGTTTGAAACCAGCGAAATTATTTTTTTAAGGTAGGTATAGGCATCAGTGGTGAGAGCAATTCTGCTAACATTCTGAATAAACGAACACGGGTGGTTCCCGATCGCCAAACTAGGCCAATTTCACGGTAAGCATTGTCTTCGGCTGGCATGGACATTAGTTGTGCGTTGTTTAGTATATGATGATCAATGGCAAGTTCTGGTAAAAAAGTATAACCGAGTTTGCTATTTGCCAGTTCAACCAGAGTATGTAAGCTAGACGCTGCGAGTGAGCTAACTTGTTCAGAATGTTTCAGTCGACAGGCGCTCACGGCGTGTCCCGTCATACAATGTTCCCGTTGTAACAAGAAGACACTGTCTTTGGGTAATGCAGACATATCCATAGGATCGGCCAAGGACTCGATTAAATCACTGTGGGCCACTAAATGGAAGGGGTCATGACCAATAACCAATTGCTTACAGCCAGGGGTTTCCATAGGCAAAGCTAAAATTAATAGGTCTAAGATTCCATCGTTTAATTGGCGTAACAGATTTTCAGTGGTGTCTTCTTGGAGTTTTAATTGCAACTCAGTGAAGTTGGCTTTGACTACTGACAATATTCCTTCGAAAATGAATGGCGCTATAGTAGGAATGACCCCTAATTTCAGACTACCCGCCTGCCAATTACCAGCCGAATGGGCAAAATCAACCAATTCCGTAGCATCATTTAACAATTTTTTACTGCGCTCGACCAACTCTAAGCCGAAGGGCGTAAAAACAAAGGTTTTATGGTCCCGCTCGAGCAACTGACAAGCAAATTGTTCTTCCAGGTTTTGAATAGCGGTACTGAGGGTCGATTGACTGACGCAACACAGCTGAGCAGCCTTATTAAAATGCTGCACTTCATGTAATACAACCAGATAATGTAAATGTTTTAAATTGGGCCACTTCATGATTTATCTTCTAAAAAACTGATTAGACTTGTTAGTTTAAATCAGATTTTTAAATATTCAAATCAAATAAAAACGGCACCCTAGGGTGCCGTTGTTTTGCATAAGCAATTTAATCGCTATCAATTTTAGACTAACTAGCAAATATACCTTTGAGCATGAAAAAGAATATAATTGATAAAGCGGCACCTGCAGGTAGAGTAACAACCCAGGAAATCACGATGTTTCGCACAACCCCCAAGTTCAGTGCAGCGATACCACGTGCCATTCCTACTCCTAACACAGCCCCTACTAGAGTTTGTGTAGTAGAGATGGGTAAGCCAGTACCTGAAGCAAGCACCACTGTGGAGGCAGCTGCTAACTCAGCCGCAAATCCACGACTGGGCGTTAAATGGGTAATGCCGTTTCCTATGGTTCGAATTACTCGGTGACCAAACAAGGCTAATCCTGCAACAATACCGAGTGCTCCTAGGGGGAGTATCCACCAATCCAAGGCAGCTTTAGAACTGATTTCACCTTGGCTATTGACCACTGAAACAACCGCTGCCAAAGGTCCAATTGCATTGGCTACATCGTTTGAACCATGAGCAAATGCCATACAACAGGCAGTAACAACCATCAAAATAGCAAATACTTTTTCAACATTGGTAAAATGCATTGATCTGTCGAGACTTTCGTCAAACTTGAGTCGATTTATATACAAACGACCAATAGTAGAAACAACAACGGCAATAACTATCGAAAGTATGCAAGCCTCAAAGAAGGTAAAGTGCAAGCCTACATGCTTCAACCCTTTCGTGATGGTGACTAGCGACATTACAAAGCCAGCAAATGCCATATAGAAGGGCACATAGCGTTTGGCGTTTCTAAACGGATTATCGGTATCAAAGATAAGACGTTGGGCACTCATGAAAATCAAAAAGGCGATAAAACCGGAAATAGCAGGTGTAATTACCCAACTACCTACAATCCCGCCAACTTTAGTCCAGTCTACAGAATCTGCACCTACGCCGACGGCGGCAAAACCAACAATGGCACCTATAATAGAGTGAGTAGTGGATACCGGCCACCCCAAATAAGATGCAACCCCTAACCAAATGCCAGCTGAAAACAACGCAGATATCATTCCAAATACGAGTAAATCGGGAGAATCAATGAAATAGCTAGTATCAATAATGCCTTTCCGAATGGTAGAAGTCACTTCCCCACCGGCTAAATAAGCGCCGGCAAATTCGAACACCATTGCAATAAATACTGCTTGTTTAATGGTTAACGCTTTAGAGCCTACAGAGGTTCCCATGGCATTCGCAACATCATTAGCGCCAACCCCCCAAGCCATCAAAAACCCAACGACAGCCGCAACAACGATCAGGATAAACCCGTAGTCATTAATAATTTCCATAGAGGTACGCCTTTTTATCCTGCTAACATCAATTCAAGTCGAGCACCGACTCGTCCTGCGGTATCGGCTAAACCACCGACTAATTCAATGATGTTGTATAAGAACATAACATCGACAGGATTCATTTCAGATTCCAATTTCATTAAAGAACTACGCATGTTTATTTGCATACTGTCAGTTTCATCTTCAATTTCATCTAGTTGGGATATCATTCTTTCAACTAAATCGACTTCCCTACCTTTAAAACCTGCTTCCAATAATTCATCTAATTCATTGATGACATTTTTAGCTTGAGATGAAGCATCAAGACACCTAAGCAGATAAGCATTAAATGACTCCTGTAATGATTCGGGGATCTGTAATTGACGACCTATAATGCGTCCAGAAATATCCTTTGCTTTATTGGCCAATTTATCTTGCTGAGTTATCAGTGCAAGTATGTCTTGACGTTGAATGGGCATAAACAAACCTGTAGGTAAGTTTGTTCTCAATTCACGTTTGACCTTGTCTGCCTGTTTTTCCAGTTGAGATATTTGTTGTTGCACATCCTCTGCGCGAGTCCAATCACATTCATAAACATGTTTAAAAAATACAGCGAGCAATTGAGTACACTGATCGACTAGATCAATGTGATCTTCAATCGGCTTCAGTGGCGATTTGGCAAAAACACCAAGAAATGAGTTTGTTGACATTATGTATCTCTAAAATAATCGGTTAGCCAATCCAGAAGCCTGAATCATACGCGAAAGACTAACCTGTTTATATGACATTTTTATGACCCCGCTGAAACCCTTTGAATAAAAGGGTTTATAGAAAAATCACAAAATCGAATGCGCTTAAAAAAAGCACTATTTACGCTAAAAAAACGACTCTCAATACCCTCTATTTAGATGTCGCGGTTAGCTGAGCCTTCCACCAAAAATATAACGTATTCACAGACATTCTTGCACCTATCTCCAATACGCTCAAATGAGCGCAAGGCCCAAAGGACCTCCAACCAATTTTCAAGTTCATCGGAATGTTGTTGCATTTCTAAAATAGTAATACTGAGTAAGTCTTTGTACTGGGCATCTATTGATTCATCATTTTCATACGTTTTCTGCGCAGCCATTATATCCAAGCGTGCAAACGCATCTAAGGTATCTTTAAGCATTTCTAATACATGTTCACCAATATTCAACATACTCGACTTGAGTGTCTCCGAGTCAGGTACATTAGAATGAGAGATCAGTTTTGCTACCCGTTCTATTTCATCTCCCATGCGTTCAATATCGGCAGTTGCTTTGGCTATCGTCATAATTAAGCGCAAATCACTAGCCGTTGGGTGACGTCGAGCAATAATTCGCATGCATTCTTCATCAATCTGAATTTCCATGGAATTAATTTCTTTATCATTAATTACCACTTTTTCAGCTAAACCAGCATTATTTGTTTTTAAGGCATGCAAAGTATCATTTAGTTGCTGCTCTAACAGGCCTCCCATAGTCAGCACTGAGTTCTTGAGATCTTCAAGTTCCTTGTTAAAACCAACAGAGATATGGGTATTGATTTCTATGTAAGCCATTTAGCGTGGTTCCTACCCGTAACGTCCGGTTATATAAGACTCTGTTTGCTTGCGTTTAGGCATTGTGAACAAACTATCACTGTCAGAGTATTCAATAACCTTACCTTCATGGATGAACGCAGTATAGTCAGATACCCTTGCAGCCTGCTGCATATTATGGGTGACTATAATAACAGTGTGTTGCTTCTTCAGTTGATTGAGCAATTCTTCAATATGTAATGTTGCTAATGGGTCAAGTGCTGAAGTGGGTTCGTCAAGCAAAAGGATCTCAGGTTTTAACGCTAAAGCACGAGCGATTACCATACGTTGTTGTTGACCGCCTGATAGGGTTAACGCCGATTCAAATAAACGGTCGCGAACTTCTTTCCAAAGTCCGGTTTCACGTAATGCCTGCTCAACTGCGTCATCAAGTTTTCTTCGTTCATGGACACCTTGCAACTTCAAACCATAGGACACATTTTCAAAAATTGACATGGGAAACGGATTGGGTTTCTGAAATACCATGCCAACACGAGTACGCAAAGTCGCAACATTTTGTTTACGATGGTAGATATCACTACCAGAAATTATCACCTGACCAGATACTTCACACCCGTGCAATAAATCGTTCATTCGGTTGAAACAGCTAATTAAGCTAGATTTTCCACAGCCACTTTGACCGATCAGTGCGGTCACCTGATTTTTAGGGATTAACATATTGATGTCTTCGAGCACTCGTTTCTCACCAAAACGCAAATTGAGTTGCTTCACCTCAATGGCGGTTTGCTCTGGTGATAAATTATTGACATCTAATTTGTCATGTTCAAATAACTTTAACATGTATTCCTGTACTCTAATTCTGTGTATATTGTTTACGCAGCCGATTACGAATAAAGATAGCGATTAAGTTTAAACTCAACACCATTAACAGTAACAACATGCAACAGGCAAATATAAATGAAGAGCCATTACCAATATTTTGACTATGGAATGCGCCGTCATATATTAGTACACCTAGGTGCATAAATTGGCGTTGTAAATGGAAAAAGGGAAATTCCCCGTCTACGGGTAACGCTGGCGCGAACTTCACAGCACCAATTAACATCAAAGGTGCGACTTCCCCGGCCCCACGGGCCATTGCGAGTATGACACCAGTCATGATCCCTGGACTCGCAATAGGCAAAATCATCTTAAAAATCGTTTCAGCTTGTGTTGCTCCAAGGGCATAACTGCCATCGCGCAACGACTGAGGCACCCGTCGTAAACCTTCTTCTGTGGCAACTATGACAACGGGCAAGGTCAAAATAGCCATTGTCAGTGACGCCCAAAATATCCCCGGGGCGCCGAACGTTGCCGCGGGAAGTTCGTTGGAGAAGAGTAACTTGTCAATATTTGCCCCAACCACGTATACAAAAAAACCTAAACCAAAAACACCGTACACAATGGAAGGTACCCCTGCCAAATTATTCACCGAAATACGAATAAGGGCCGTCATTTTATTGCGCGGAGCATATTCATGCAAATACACTGCGGCTAGCACGCCAAATGGAGTAACGAATAACGTCATTAACAGCACCATCACAATAGTACCAAATAACGCAGGGAAAACCCCGCCTGAGGTATTGTTCAATTTTGGTGAGTCGCTAATAAAAGAGGCAAATGCAGCAAACGAGGAAGCAAGCTTATCTTTCAGACTCATGGCATTTGGAGTGCGCAACTCGCGAATATCCTGAAGATTTATTGAATAAGTACTGCCATCAGCAAATGCGACTGTGAGTGCATAACCTGTGAGGGTTCCCTCCACATCCTTAAGGGCATCCTGCAATTCATAAAACCGTTTAGCTAACTTTACGCGGGCTGGAGCATCAGACTTAACCCCCCGCTGATCCAAACTGGCTAGAGCTCGATGGATATCAGCCAATTCGCCTTGACGAATTAATTCAACAGATGCAATTAATTGATTAATTTCCCCTTGAACACTATCAAACTTTTCCAAGCCTAAAGTATTGCCCGATGCATCCATTATTGATAAAAATTGAGCAATCACTGTCCCGCCGTTTTTTAATTCAACCACTACCACATCGGGGATCTCTTCAATACTGATAATACTTGATTTTTTAAGGGTCAACTGGCCACTGAATAGTTGTTGTACAGAAGAATAGCGGTAATGCATAATCTCTTCACCAACACGCATTGTTTTGGCATCCAACTTTACAAACTGAGTCTGATAATTTCCATCAGGTTGTTGGTAAATAATAGTTTGAATATTTTGCGGCCAAAAAAAGCCTCCACCTCGAATAAAAATAAAAAACGACAGTGCGATTAAAACTAACACTAAAAAGCCTGCCACCGCTGCGGTAAAGCTGGTTGCCACTGATTGTTTTTGGTCGAGATTAAACTTCCAATTAGCCATGTTGATAGTTCTTCCTCAACCACTGTCGAAGTAACTCTGCAAAGGTATTTAATACAAAGGTAAATAGAAATAGTACTAGAGCAGTTAAAAACAGAATTTGGTAATGACTGTTACCCACTTCTGCTTCTGGCATTTCAATGGCTAAGTTAGCGGTTAGGGTGCGTAAACCAGATAACAAATTCCAATCAGCAACGGGGGTATTTCCAGTGACCATCAGAACGATCATGGTTTCCCCAAAGGCCCTGCCTAACCCTAAAGCGATGGCACTTAAAATACCTGGATACGCCAAAATCAACACCACTTTACGGAGAGTTTGTAGCCGCGTAGCCCCCAAAGCGGAAGATGCTTGTTTGAGACTATCGGGCACTTCATAAATCGCATCTTCAGCGAGCGAATAAATGCTAGGCACTATGGCTATTCCTAATGCCAACGCAACAACAAGGGTATTTTTATTAATATTTTCTAAACTATCTATTGGTAACCACCAATGTCCTTGAAGATTAGTGCTTACCATCGACAAGACGTCCGTAATCGAATAAACAAAAAAACCTAAGCCAATGAGTAAAACACTCGCAATGGGCAACTCCCACCCTTGTTTAAAGCGCTGTGGCAAACGTTCCACCAATGGTTGATGTAAAAGGGCAAACAAAACCAAAACCAGGGGTAATAACAAAACAAAAAGCAACAATGACAAGATAAATTGTTCTGCTAAGGGCGCTAACCAAATCGCAGCAATAAAGCCCAGAACCACAGAAGGGATAGCTTCGAGCACTTCGATACTCGGCTTAATCCAATTACGTAACCTTGGTGGTGCGAAAAAACCGGTATACATGGCTGCGCACACAGCCAAGGGAACTGCAATTAGTAATGCCAAAAAAGAGGCTTTTAAACTGCCAATGACCAAGGGAACTAAACTAAATTTAGTTTCGTGATAATCCGCTGCCGAGGTCGTTTGCCATACATAATCAGGTTTAGGATAGCCCTCATACGTATTTTTCCCCCACAAAGATTGCATGGTATTTACCGCAGAAATGGACTCAACTTCCCATACATGAATGGTGTTATCCGTCGCCGAATACAAAATGTTCTGGCTTAATGAGACATGATTGTTGATATCGTTTGTGAATACATCGCTAACCTGCTCACCAGTGACATAATTGATGACCTTTAATTGATGTTTATTATCAACGATAAAGGCCGCATTCTCGGATTGGTGAATTAAAATTTGTTGCGGTTGATGTTCAATCACAATCGAGTACATGGGTTCAAAGACTAATTGCCCTTTGGAGTTCACTATGCTCCATTTTTGCAGTGTTTTATCCCGTAAACTAATAAACAATGAACGTTGGCTAGGAAATACATTCAATGAACTAATGGCATCCTCAAAAGCGATACGATTTAAGCGGCCAGTGGCGATATCATGGGTAACCAGTTTACTATCAGCCACATACACAAATTTACCAATTCGTGGTAGTAATTTAAGGTGCCGCGCACGTTCAACGTTGACCACATCAATTTTATTTTTGCTGCGTCTATCAATATTATAGACCTTCCAGCTTTTACCCTGTTGCACTGAAAGCATGATAGTGTTGTTGCTAAGTTGAAAGTCAAATTGATTGGTCGCAATTAGGTGGTTTATCTCGGTGACCGCTAACGACATCTCCAACTCAGGAAATAGCTGTTTATCTACTTGATTGAGCTTTTCGATCCGTAAAATGCCAGAATGACTTAATATGGCCAGATAGAGCTGACCATCAAAGAACTTAACTTTGATTTGGTCAGTGCATAACAATGGCATAATTTTACTTTTTCTTAAGCTGGCATTTGGCGTTTCTGCTGATTGAGAGTAAAAATTTACTCGGCAATCTTGATCTTGGGTGATGATGGGTACCGCATTCACCACATCTCCCATATACAAAATCCGTTCATTGGGGGAAATAGCATATTGGTGTGTTTGCGTAATGCTGACATCACGAGTCAATGGCAACACTTGAATAAGCAATTGCCAAAGTAATAACCCGAGCGTTAGCAAAACCAACCATCCTGACGTTGCGATAGCTCCAGCAACCAGACGGTTTTTAATTTTTCTTAAACGGGCGACTTTCACCGTTTGGGTGTTGCTAGACGATGATTCATCAACTGATGATTGACTCACAAAACTAACCCTACTTTTAAAATTGTGCCTAGTGTAATGGATATCTGCAAACAGGCAAGTGACAATCTTTTTAGTCGGGACACGTTAGAATGATGAATCTATGTTTAAAATATGCCTATCTACACAATGATTAATTTACGAATTATCATATGATTAGGCTATGATGTTAGTACAACTGAAAATTAGACCTATCGGGGATAACCCTGAAGGTATAACTCTAAAATAGTTAAGTCGAAGGGGATTCCAATGAAACCGATAATTTTAACCCTAATCGGAAAAGATAAACCAGGGCTAGTAGTATCACTCGCGCAAAAAGTTTATTCCTTAGGAGGGAATTGGTTAGCTAGTAACTTTTCCTATATGGCGGGTCACTTTGCAGGTTTTGTCGAGGTCGATATCCCTGTTGAAAATCATGACACCCTAATCGACTTCTTACAAAAACATCCCGACCTCACCATCCATTCGGTCAGTGCTGACAACGAAACTGATGATAAACCTGATATCGTGGAAATTGACATTATGGGCAATGACAAGCCCGGCATTGTGCAAGAGCTGACATCAACCTTGAACCGATTTAATATCAATATCATTAAGTTTGAATCCAGTTGTCAAAGCGCGCCTAATTGGGGCAGTTTATTGTTTAAGGCCCATGCCGTTGTGGCTATTCCTTCAGGTTTCCAGCTAGATGAACTTTCCGAGGCACTTGAAGATATTGCCAACGATTTGATTGTTGATGTTGATTTACGTTAGTAATTTACAATGAAATTACACAATTTAACAAAACTGTCATACAAACAATGGAACATTCCATCCTATTGAAAACGCGCGAGAAAAATCAGGTAACTAATGTATCCAGAACAAATCTATTATCCAAAAGAACTCAGTTGGCTTTCATTTAACGAACGAGTATTGCAAGAAGCCGCCGATCAACATAACCCAATCGTTGAAAGAATCCGTTTCTTGGGCATCTATTCAAGCAATATGGATGAGTTTTATCGGGTTAGAGTAGCCGAAGTAAAGCGCCTAATTTATATCCATCTAGAGGAAGGGAACGAAAAAGCGGCGGAAAATACCAAGTTGTTGATGGAACAGATTCAAAACAAAGTGGTAGATCTAACGGACAGTTTTGAAAAAGTATACGATGATGTTGTACATGGGCTAAAGCGTTACAACATTTACATTGTAGATAAAAACCAACTCACGCCATACCAACACGAGTGGCTCACCAACTATTTTAAAAATAAGATATTACGGCATATAGCGCCAATTTTACTGCACAAAAAAGTAAATCTAGTTGACCGTTTAAACGACTTTGGTACCTATTTATATGTGGCAATTTATAAAAAAGACCGGGCAACTAAATACGCGACCATCGAGTTGCCCACAGAAGCCATGTCCCGTTTTATTCAAATTCCGCCAGAAAAAAGCCGAAAAAAGAAACATATCATACTCATTGACGATGTTATTCAACTCTGCTTAAGCATTGTTTTTAAAGGTTTTATTGAATTTGACGAATTGGAAGCCTATTCGTTTAAAGTGACCCGAGACTCAGAATATTCAATTAACGATGAGATTGATGAAAGTTTCGTAGAAAAAATGTCTGAAAGCATGAAACAGCGCTTAATTGCTGAGCCGGTTAGGGTTATATACGATGCTGATATGCCCGAAGAAATGCTTAAAAACCTAAAGAAGCGACTAAAAATAAGTTCCTTTGATAGTTTGATTGCCGGCGGAGCCTATCGAAACTTCAAAGACTTTATCGGTTTCCCGAATGTGGGTAGAAGTTATTTAGAAAACCCACCGCTACCCGCGATTAATACCCATTTATTTACTGATTTCGACACCGCATTTGATGCCATCAAGCACAAAGATATTTTACTTTACTACCCCTACCATCGATTTCTACATTTTACCGAGTTTGTTCGCCAAGCGGCGTTTGACCCGAGCGTAAAACATATCCGCCTTAATATTTACCGAGTAGCCAATAAATCGCGAATTGTGAATTCACTTATTGATGCCGTAGACAACGGTAAAACTGTGACTGTGGTGGTTGAACTGCGAGCCCGTTTTGATGAAGAAGCCAACATTGAATGGTCTAAAACCATGACAGATGCAGGGATTCGAGTGGTGTTAGGTTCTCCTTCTTTTAAAATTCACAGTAAATTATGTGTTGTCAGTCGTGAAGAAAAAGGTGAGTTAGTTCATTATTCCCATTTCGGAACGGGTAACTTTAATGAAAAGACCGCCAAAATTTATACCGACTTTAGTCTTTTTACCCGTAATCAAGAGTTAGCTCAAGAGGCCATATGGGTATTTGATTTAATTCAACTACCTTACCGCCGTAATAAATTTCAGCACCTTCAGGTATCCCCGCTGAATGCACGTACCAAAATCCAAATTTTAGTACGCCAAGAAATACAAAATGCCAATGAAGGGTTGCCATCGGGCATCATATTAAAAGTGAATAACCTTGTTGACCAACAGTTAATTGATGACCTTTACCGGGCCAGTCAAGCTGGCGTAAAAGTGAAAGCCATAGTGCGTGGCATGTGCTCCCTTATCCCTAACATACCGGGGGTCAGTGAAAACATTTCTATTATTAGTATTGTCGATCGTTTCTTAGAACATCCTCGAGTGACGGTTTTCACCAATGGTGGGAAACCCAAAGTGTATATATCCTCTGCCGATTGGATGGCAAGAAATATGGATAACCGTATCGAAGTGGGTTGTCCTATTTATGATGACGATTTAAAGCAGCAAATTATTCATATTCTCGAACTTCAACTTAAAGATACTATTAAAGCGCGGGTAATTGATGCAGAGCAAACCAATAACTATGTGAAACGTGGAAATCGAAAAAAATTGCGCTCGCAAGTTGAAATATACCACTATCTTAAATCACTAGAATAATACACTATATTGGAAAGTGAACGGGTTAAGGAACCTTTGAATACATGTCTGAATTAAGCGAAGCCTTTAGTAATATTGAAGCACGCCCTACAACCCAAGTTGCGGCCCTAGATATTGGCTCCAATAGTTTTCATTTGGTGGTCGCACGTATTGTTGCCGGTAGTGTTCAGATATTACATCGCGTTAAGCAGAAAGTGCGTTTGGCTGATGGTTTAGATAAGCATAACCGATTGTCAGACGAAGCCATGCAAAGAGGCTTAGACACCTTGCAGATTATTGCGGAAAGTCTTAAAGGCTTTGAGCCAGACACAGTTAGAATTGTTGCCACTTACACCCTGCGAAAAGCCAAAAATGCCAAAGAGTTTATTCAGGCGGCCAAACAAATTTTACCTTATCCAATTGAAGTTATATCCGGCATTGAAGAAGCCCGTTTAATTTATTCAGGTGTGGCACATACGGTTCAAAATGATGGCCAAAGGCTAGTGGTAGATATTGGCGGAGGTTCAACTGAATTTATCATTGGCGAAGGTTTTGAAAGCACAATCATGCGCAGTTTACAGATGGGCTGTGTGAGTTATACAAAACGTTTTTTTGCCAATGGCTCTCTTTCTTCCGGGGCGTTCAAAAAAGCGGTTACCGCCGCACAGCAAGAGCTGGAATTGATAGATGCAAAATACATAAAACTAGGTTGGCGGCACTGTATTGGCACCTCGGGTACAATTAAAGCGATAGTACTATTAGCCCAATCTTTAGATGATGCCAATCCAGAGGGCTTTGTATCGCTGGACGATCTAAAAGCATTGCGCGATAAATGTATATCTGCCGGTCATATAAAAGACCTAAAATTAGCGGTCACCGAAGACCGAGTTCCAGTTTTAGCAGCCGGCATTTCCATTTTAATTGGCATCTTCAAAAGTTTAAAAATAACCACAATGGAATATTCTGCAGCTGCGTTGCGAGAAGGCGTGCTCTACGAAATGGAAGAGCAATTGGCCCATCACGATATCCGTGAACGCACAGCGCAAAGTCTAGCGACTCGTTATGATGTAGATGTGGACCAGGCCAAACGTGTGCATGTAACCACATTAGCCGTGTACAACCAATGTAAAAAGGCCTGGAAAATTGGCGGTCAACAATATCGCAACTTACTGAGTTGGGCTGCGCTGCTACATGAAGTGGGTTTACAAATAAATTCTCGAGGCGTTCAGCGCCATTCTGGTTACATATTACAAAACGTGGACTTACACGGCTTTAACCAAGAACAACAGGTTCTGCTGTCTGTGTTAACCCGGTTTCACCGCAAAAAACTTCGCCCAGACGAACTACCTGAGTTTTGGCAATTTGATTCGGAAGTGGTAAAAAAGCTGATTGTCATTTTACGCTTAGGTGTGCTGTTAAATATCAAGCGACAAGATGATTTTCTGCCTGATTTTGCAGTTGTAGTTGATGACAAATCGATACAAATAACCTTCCCTGAACAATGGTTATTGCACAAGCCAATCATCAGTGCAGATTTAGCCCGAGAAGCTGAATACCTCAGCGTATTGAACTATAAACTGGCCTTTTCCTAGTCAATTTCTTAAATCATTTCAGATGTACTAGCCAGAAAATAAAAAAGCCGAACAAAGGTCCGGCTTGATTAGCTATTGACACTAAAATTAGGTAATAGAAGCTTGATAGATACTTTCGATAGAAGCATCCAAAGTATCTTCAAACTCTTGATCAGAAAGTTGCGCGAATAAACCTTCTGAAAGCGCTCGTGAAAAACTAGCAATAATACCTTTGTTTGCAGTTAAACGACTGTTGGCTTCTTCTCTTGAATAGCCGCCAGATAAAGCAACAACTTTCAGTACACGAGGGTGCTCAATCAATTCGGTATAAAAACCATTCACTTCGGGCAAAGTCAGTTTTAACATTACATTTTGGGTATCTGGAAGAGCATCAAGTTGCGTTAAAATTTCAGCTTTAAGCAAAGATTCCGCGGCTTCTTTATCAACAGCATGAATATCAACTTCTGGCTCGATAATAGGAATAAGCCCTTTCGCCAATATTTGTTTACCTACTAGAAATTGCTGTTCAATTACCGCTTTAATACCAGCAGGGTTAGCAGATTTCACCACTGAACGCATCTTGGTACCAAAGACATCTTTTGCGTTGGCTTTATCCAAAACCTGATCCAAGCCTGGCATCGCTTTCATTAACTGTACGCCATTCTCTTCCGCTTCCAACCCTTTATCCACTTTCAGAAAGGGAACAACTTGTTTTTCTTGCCACAAATATTGCGAACTAGCTTTGCCTTCAATATCTCTGTCTAGGGTATTTTCAAACAAAATAGCGCCTAATACTCGCTTACCATTAAACGCATTGCTGGTGATGATTCGAGTGCGCATTTCATGCACTTTATCGAACATCTCTTCGTCACCGTTATACTCATCTTCGGTTACACCATACAGCTTTAATGCTTTTGGGGTACTACCACCACTTTGATCCAAGGCCGCTATAAATCCATTATCGGACTCTATTTTTTTAAGCATGTCTAGTTGTGCTTGTGATGCCATTAGCAACACTCCTTTTTATTTGAGTAGTCTACAAAACTTTTATTGAGTGCTTCATTACACTTCTTGTTGTGAGAGTAAAAAACCTCTCGATTGTTACTCTTTTGCCCTTGCTTCCAACATTGCTACAGCAGGTAAAGTTTTGCCTTCTAAAAACTCCAAGAAAGCACCACCGCCTGTTGAAATATACGAAACTTGGTCAGATATACCATATTTGTCTACCGCTGCCAAAGTATCGCCACCACCGGCAATTGAAAAAGCACTACTTTGTGCAATTGCCAGAGAGATTGCTTTCGTTCCTTCACCGAATTGATCGAATTCAAAAACGCCAACTGGACCATTCCATACAATAGTGCCAGCTTGTCTAATTAAAGCGGCAAGTTGATTGGAAGTTTGAGGTCCAACATCAAAAATCATGTCTTCATCGCTGACCTGAGTCACGGCTTTCAGACTAGCTGATGCGCTTTCGGAAAACTCAGTCCCCGTCACCACGTCTACGGGTACAGGAATATTGCCACCATTATCCGCTGCTGTCTGCATTAAACGCTTAGCTTCAGGGATTAAATCTTCTTCATACAAGGATTTACCCACATTATGCCCTTGAGCTGCGATAAAAGTATTGGCAATGCCGCCACCAACGATAAGTTGATCAACTTTACCAGAAAGTGATTCTAAAACCGTTAATTTTGTTGAAACTTTAGATCCACCCACAATGGCTAACATAGGTCTAGCTGGGTTATCTAACGCTTTACCTAAGGCATCTAACTCGTTAGTTAGAAGAGGGCCAGCACAAGCTACAGGGGCAAATTTACCTGCACCATGGGTTGATGCTTGCGCTCTATGTGCCGTGCCAAACGCATCCATAACATAAACGTCACACAAGGCTGCATACTGTTTTGATAGCGTTTCGTCGTCTTTTTTCTCACCCACATTAAAGCGCACGTTTTCTAATACAACGACTTCGCCTGTTGCCACTTCAAGGCCATTCAAATAATCGGTTGCTAATCTGACTGGGCAATCAAGGTGCTCGTTTAAATAATTGACAACAGGCTGCAATGAATACTGAGGATCAACTTCACCTTCGGTGGGTCTGCCTAGATGAGACATCACCATCACCTTTGCACCTTTTTCCAGGGCTAGCTTAATTGTTGGCAAGGCCGCTTTAATGCGCGCATCTGAGGTCACTTTGCCGTCTTTTACCGGCACATTGAGATCTTCGCGTATTAACACGCGTTTATCTGTGAGAGTTAAATCAGCCATACTGAGTATCGACATATTGCTTCCTTTAATCTTGCTTTTATGGATAGTTAATCTTTCAAATCATTAAGTATATTAGTTAATAATTACATTATTGTTTAGACACGAAACATAGCTTGCGCTGTATCTAACATTCGATTTGCAAACCCCCACTCATTGTCACACCAAACCAAGGTTTTCACTAATTGCTTATGGCTCACTCTGGTTTGCGTGCCGTCTACGATACAAGAGTGTGGGTCGTGATTGAAGTCTACTGATACCAACGGTTCTTCAGTGTAACTCAATATTCCATTTAATCTGCCCTGACCTGCTTGTTTCAATACCTGATTAATATCGTCTATCGAGACTTTTTTATCTACAGTTACACTTAAATCCATTGCGGTTACATTAATTGTAGGCACTCTGACCGCGATGGCTTCAAATTTTCCGGCAAATTTAGGCAAAATGCGCTCAATACCTGCAGCTAATCGGGTATCAACGGGAATAATGGATTGGCTTGCGGCACGAGTTCGGCGCAAATCAGTATGATAAGCATCTATAACTTGTTGATCGTGCATTGAGGAATGAATGGTAGTGATTGTGCCACTCAGTACATCAAATGCATTATCCAACACTTGGATCACAGGCACAATACAGTTTGTAGTGCAGGAACCATTGGATACGATTCGGTCGTCTTGTTGCAACAAATCATCATTGACACCATAAATAACAGTGGCATCCATATCGGGTGTTGACGGATGGGAGAAGAGTACCTTTTTAGCGCCCTGAGCTATATGAATTTCAGCGTCGGCCCTGTCGTTATGCACACCTGTGCATTCCAATACCAAATCAACACCGAGTTCAGCCCAAGGTAACTTGTCTAAAGTGGGAAACTGTAATAATTGAATACTGTCGTTAGCCACATTTAAACAATCACCATCCAACGAGACAGGAAAGCCGAATCGACCATGGGCAGTATCATATTTTAATAAATGAGCAATGCCTTCGGGATTGGCAATCTCATTTATTGCAACAATTTTGATTTGTTCATATCGAGCGGTTTCGTAAAGTGCTCGCAATACATTCCGACCTATTCGTCCAAAGCCATTTATTGCAATTCGTATCATGTCACTCTTAATACATAAACGAACACACTCTAAAGAGAGTGTGTTCTTCTTTAGTCATAGGATAACTCTTATCAAATCGGATATGAGTCATCCTAGTTTATTGCCATCAATTACAGTGAGTTAGCCGTTTCGACAATCGCGTCTGCGGTAAAACCAAAGTATTTTAGCAAGGCACCACCTGGAGCTGACTCACCAAACGTTGTCATACCAACAACTTTGCCATCAAATCCAACGTATTTGTACCAAAAATCAACGTGGGCAGCTTCAACAGCCACTCGTTTTGTTACGCTACGGGGTAATACTGACTCACGATAGTCTGCATCTTGCGCATCAAATACATTAGTACTTGGCATGGAAACCACTCGCACAGCCTTGCCTTGAGCCGTCAATTTTGCTGCTGCTTCAACAGTGATTGCCATTTCAGAGCCGGTTGCAATTAGGATGATCTCAGGTGTTCCATCGCAATCAAGTAAAACATAACCACCTTTCGCAATATCAGCTAATTGCTGCTCATTGCGGGCTTGTGCAGGCAAACCTTGACGACTGAATACTAGGGCACTTGGGCCATCAGTGCGTTCTATCGACGCTTTCCAAGCCACTGCTGTTTCAGCCCCATCACAAGGTCTCCAGGTGGTCAGGTTTGGCGTCATACGCAAATTGGCAACTTGTTCAATAGGCTGATGGGTTGGGCCATCTTCACCTTGACCAATTGAGTCATGGGTGTAAACAAAAATATTCGGAACTCCCATCAACGCAGACATACGCACAGCATTGCGGGCATATTCCATAAACATAAGGAAAGTAGCACCGTAGGTTCTAAAACCACCATGCAGCCCAATACCGTTCATGATTGCGCTCATACCAAATTCACGCACACCGTAGAAAATATAGTTGCCGCTAGCATCATCTGCGGTAATGCCTTTTGAACCGGACCATAGAGTCAAGTTGGAACCCGCTAAATCAGCGGAACCACCTACCACTTCTGGCAATAAACTTGCAAAAGCTTCAATGGCATTTTGCGAAGACTTACGACTGGCCACATTTTCAGATTTTTCTTGAGTCTGCTTAATATACGCTGCGGCTTTTTCGCTAAAATCTGCGGGTAACTCACCGTTAAGACGACGGGTAAACTCACTAGCCAACTCCGGATGCGCGTCTGCGTATTGCGCGAACGTATCATTCCACTGTTGCTCTAGTTCAAGTCCACTTTGTTTAGCATCCCATTGGGCATAAATATCTTCAGGAATAACAAAAGGAGCATGATTCCAGTTAAGTTCTTTACGAGTTGCTTCAACTTCGTCAAGACCTAAAGGTGAACCATGACTATCGTGGCTACCTGATTTATTCGGAGAACCAAATCCTATTACCGTCTTACAGCAAATCATGGTGGGTTTTGTCGTTTCAGCTTTAGCAGCTTCAATCGCCGCCTTGATTGCAACAGGATCATGACCATCTACATCAGCAATAACCTGCCACCCGTATGATTCAAAACGAGCTGGCGTATCATCCGTAAACCAACCTTCTACTTCGCCGTCAATGGAAATACCGTTATCATCCCAAAAAGCGATCAACTTACCTAAACCTAAAGTACCAGCAAGCGAACAGGTTTCATGGGAAATGCCTTCCATCAAACAACCATCACCTAGAAAGCAATAAGTAAAGTGATCAACGATATCAAATTCAGGTTGATTAAATTGGGCTGCTAACATTTTCTCAGCAATTGCCATACCCACAGCGTTACTGATACCTTGGCCTAAAGGGCCAGTAGTGGTTTCAACACCGGGAGCATAACCATACTCTGGGTGACCTGGGGTTCTTGAATGCAATTGGCGGAAGTTTTTCAATTCTTCAATGGGTAAGTCATATCCAGTTAGATGTAACAATGAATAGATCAACATCGAACCATGACCATTGGACAGAACAAACCTATCACGGTTAGCCCATTTAGGGTTAGCTGGGTTGTGGTGCATAAAATCACTCCACAATACTTCCGCAATATCAGCCATTCCCATTGGTGCTCCGGGGTGGCCTGAATTAGCTTGTTGTACTGCATCCATAGATAAAGCGCGAATGGCGTTGGCTAGTTCTCGACGTGAAGGCATGTTGTCTCCTGCTATAAATAAGTGCCTAAAAGCATGCTCAATATCTAATTATCTTAGCTAAGACATTGATTGATTTGCTTGTATTCGTGTTGGGTGCAACATTTTCCACCAGCCATCGACGAACTGCAACGCTTATTCATTATTGATTATGCTTTTTTTGGTTATGTTCTATTCCTTTTCCGGTTTTTTTACGTATATAGCAGTGGAAAGCATTCTGAACATATAGCCATTTGGACGTCTAGACGGAAAGACTGGTATTTTTAAAAATATTGATTAAAATGTAGCTATTACCGATAACAAACCACTTTTGGCGCGAATCTAACACGCGAATTCAAAATAGGATTAAAACATGACATCACACCTTTTCACTTCAGAGTCTGTTTCTGAGGGGCATCCTGACAAAATTGCTGATCAAATTTCTGATGCAGTCTTGGACGCCATTTTGACTCAAGATCCTAAAGCTCGAGTAGCTTGCGAGACCTTTGTTAAAACAGGAATGGTTCTGGTTGGCGGTGAAGTAACCACTTCAGCATGGGTTGATATAGAAGAGTTAACCAGAAAGACGGTTCGCGAGATTGGTTACACTCATTCCGATATGGGCTTTGACGCTGATTCCTGCGCAGTACTCAATGCCATTGGAAAGCAGTCACCAGACATTAATCAAGGGGTAGATCGCAGCAGACCAGAAGAACAAGGTGCCGGAGACCAAGGCTTGATGTTTGGCTATGCCAGTGATGAAACTGATGTACTGATGCCTGCCCCTATTACCTATTCTCACCGTCTGGTTAAACGCCAGGCTGAGGTTAGAAAAAACAATTCTCTGCCTTGGTTGCGCCCCGATGCCAAAAGTCAGGTCACTTTTGTCTACGAAGATAATCAACCAGTGGGCATCGATGCAGTAGTGCTGTCTACTCAACACTGTGATTCAATCAGTACTGCCGATTTACAAGAAGCAGTAATGGAAGAAATAATCAAACCTGTACTGCCTGAAAAATGGTTGTCTGCGAAAACCAAGTTTTTAATTAATCCAACGGGTCGATTTGTGATAGGTGGCCCTATGGGTGACTGTGGTTTAACAGGCCGTAAAATTATAGTTGATACCTATGGTGGCATGGCTCGTCACGGTGGCGGCTGCTTCTCAGGAAAAGATCCCTCAAAAGTAGATCGTTCAGCAGCCTATGCTGGTCGCTATGTGGCTAAGAATATAGTTGCTGCAGGTTTAGCCAAGCGATGTGAAATCCAAGTATCTTATGCCATTGGTGTGGCCGAACCCACATCTATTAGTATTGAAACTTTTGGTACTGGCGTGATTACAGATCAAAAACTTACCGAATTAGTTAGAGCTAACTTTGATCTTCGCCCCTATGGCTTAATTAAGATGCTAGACCTTGAGCGCCCTATCTATCAGGGCACTGCGGCTTATGGTCACTTTGGTCGAGAGGAATTTCCTTGGGAAGCAACTGACAAAGCAGAACAACTAAAAGCGGCTATCTAATCACCTTTAAAAACATAAAAATAGCGTCTACTTAGACGCTATTTTTGTTTGTAGAGAGAAACAAAGGTTTAATCTTCAGGTTGACAGTAATTTGCGTTGGCCAGAGTGACATGCACCTGATTAGCCATTCGTACTCGCACACAATCTCCCTGTGCAGCAGGAAAATAATCTAACACCACCACTAAGTACTCACCATCAGTGGCAGTTAAATGGTATTCATACCCACGGCTTGGACCTTCTTCTATTTGCATGAGTAAGCCACCAAAAAATGCACTTATTAATGCGCCAGCAATAATCTGTCGATCGCTACCATAAATATTATTCATCGCTCCCCAAAGCCCCCATGTCGCTGCGGCTTCACCTACCTGAGAGTCAAATTTCACATCGTATATCTGATCGACGTTGGCGTACAACTCAGTGATAAATTGGTTGCGTTCGATATGTCGCGTATGATGAGATGCACAAGACGAGAGTACAGATAGCAAACACAATACCGTTAATTTTATGTATATTGTTTTCATAGGTAAGCATCTTTACGGACAAATATCTTTAAGGATAAATATCTTGTTAAGTAATTATTCTAGCATACTGATCTAAAACTGAATTTAAGCTTAACAATAAAGAACGGATATAGTTAGCAGCAAATCGGAAATAATTTATGTTAAAAAGTATCACCAAATCATCGATTGCAATTGCTATTAGTGCAATTTTTCTAACCAGTTGTTCCACTTCGCCAACCGGAAGATCGCAATTAAAACTTTACTCTAAAGATCAATTAGCCAATATGGGTGCGCAAGCATTTGATGGCATGAAGTTAGAGCAGAAAGTATCCCAACAAGGAGTAGATAATCAATATGTTTCTTGTGTAGCCAGCTTTATTACCAAACATGTACCCAATAGTGTATTTGATGGTCAATGGGAGTTGGTCGTGTTCGAAGATGATCAAGTAAATGCGTTTGCATTACCTGGTGGCAAAATAGGCGTATATACTGGGTTACTCAATGTTGCGCAAAACCAAGATCAGTTGGCTGCCGTTATTGGACACGAAGTTGGACATGTGATTGCAGAACACGGAAACGAAAGAATGTCGAATTCAGCTCTTATTGGTATTGGTTTAGAAGCAACCAACCAAATCCTCAATGCGAATCAGGTAGCAAACAGCAATATGATCATGGCAGGTATTGGTTTAGGTGTGCAGGTTGGTGTGCAGTTACCCTTTAGCCGTACCCACGAGACTGAGGCGGATCTGATAGGATTAGAATTAATGGCCAGAGCTGGATTCGATCCGACACAATCCATAGCACTTTGGAAAAATATGGACAAAGCAAGTGAAGGACAAAGAACCTCTGAGTTTATGTCGACTCACCCCTCTCCTGCCACGCGAATTGAAACCTTAACTGCAAATATGTCTGCAGCGCTATCATTGGCAGCACAAGCAACTGATAAACCAAACTGTACGATGTAAACGCCTCTAACATACGATTTCTAGATAAAAAAAATGCCGCTAATGCGGCATTTTCTTACAATCATAAAAGATTATGATTCTTCAGTTTTGTGCAAGTGAACATCCATTTGTGGGAATGGAATGCTAATGCCTTCTTGGTCAAAACGAAGTTTAACCGCTTCAGTGAAGTCAAATTTAACAGCCCAGTAGTCAGCAGAAGCAACCCAAGGACGAACAATGAAGTTCACGCTGCTATCTGCCAGTTCTGAAACTGCAACAGTAGGCGCAGGATCTTTTAGAATGCGTTCATCAGCATTAACCATTTCAAGCAACACTTCTTTGGCTTTCTTAAGATCAGCGTCATAACCAATACCAACAACCATATCCACTCGACGAGTTTCTTTTGCTGATACGTTTACAATGTTGCCACTATATATAGCGCCATTTGGAACGATAATTTCTTTGTTATCTGGTGTTGTCATTACCGTTGTAAAAATGGTGATATCTTTTACGACACCTGCAGTACCTGCAGCTTCAATGAAGTTGCCGCGGGTAAACGGACGAAATACAAGCAACATAACGCCAGCTGCAAAGTTCTGTAAAGAGCCTTGAAGAGACAAACCGATTGCCAAACCGGCAGCACCTAAAATAGCGACTAAGGACGTTGTATCCACACCTAGCTGATCTAATGAAGCGACAATAACGAACAACATTAAGACCGCATTCACAATGGCCTTTAAAAAGTCCACTAACATATCGTCATATTTAGAGCGAGCCATTACCTTGCCAAATAAATTGACAAGAATTCCGACGACTATTTTACCGATAATGTAGATGATTACCGCGAACAGTATGTTCAGTCCCCATGGAATTACATAAGTTTCAACTAACTCTGCAACATTTATATCTTCAAGCATTTTGTTTCTCCCAAACATTTTTTAATTCTTGATATAGCGATAGTCCTTCACCAAAAAGAAAGCCTTTTCATTTAATTAGCTAACATCACTACTTGGTAATTAGTTGGACGGTGAAATAATAAAGGAAACAAGACTTTATGCACTCTTTTTTTTGCAAATTAGACTAATGTATATGTCGCAATTTAGCGCCATAGACTAAAGTTGAATTCGTTTATTATTTTCGATGTTTTAAAGTATATGTCATTGAATTGTCAGAAACCTAGGTTAGTTTACATTTCGTAAATTAAGCGCGGTCACAATCAATATCAAGAATCTAATTTTAGAAATAACGCAGTTAGTTTTTCGGATTTTATTCATTTAATTTTGTATTAAAACAAAGTTTTTATCACTGTTTATTATTACGAACAGGTAGTTAGTCTTCTTTTAAAAAGTTTGATTTATTACAAACATTTGAATTTGTTAGAGTTTTATAAATGTTGTTTTTTTGAACACATTTGACTCTACTTTGTGTTTTAGAAGTGCTATGCTATTGGCCCCTAATTTCAGGGAAACCGTAATATTTTTAAAGGAATTGAAAATGTTAATTCTCTCTCTTATCTTCGTTAGTTTGGTCATTCTATTAGTCTTTTGCCTTGCTAAAGACACTGGCGAAAATACTGCGTTTGCCCGAAAAGATGCATCGGTGAATAGCCAGTATGAATCTATTGATGCGCCTCACGATGGAATGACGTCAACTAAAACATTAAACGCAAACTAAAATAAACTAATTTTAATATCATCATTTGCATCAAGCGCGGTCACATGAAACACCGCGTTTGATGTTCAGATATCGTAAACGTTTATGCTGTAGTCACCTTGGTGCATTGATGTAAATGCGTTACTGGTGCAGCCAATTTGCAAAATTCTTTAGTTGAGATACCTTTTACTTCATATACCATGTAGCGAATTGTAACCTGCCAATTTAAATAACATGCGAATTCCGAGAATTTATCACCCAGATTTACTCATAGTTGATCAGACAATTGATCTCACAACCGATGCTGCCAACCATATTGCTAACGTACTTCGCCTCAATGAAGGACACCCTTTAGTATTGTTTAACGGCGATGGTAATGAATATAGTGCCGAACTAGTCACTGCCAAAAAGCGTCAAGTGAGTGTATTAGTGGATGCAAAGTTATCGATTAACGTAGAGTCCAGCCTAAAAGTTCATCTTGGTCAAGGTGTATCCCGGGGCGATAGAATGGATTTGGCCATTCAAAAAGCGGTTGAATTAGGTGTTACCGAAATTACGCCACTTATCACTGAGCGATGTGGCGTTAAATTATCACCTGAACGCTGGCAGAAAAAGTGTCAACAATGGCAAAAACTCATTATTTCAGCTTGTGAGCAGTGTGGCAGGAACCAAATTCCAACGCTGCACCCTTGTACTTCTATTCATGAATGGACAAAACAATCCACCTCTGATCTTCGGTTAACATTACATCCTAAAGCAGAAAAGAGTATTAAACATCTCACGATCCCAGCCAGTGGTGTTAGATTGCTTATTGGTCCTGAAGGTGGTTTTAGTGAGCCAGAAGTGTATGCCACTGAACAAGTTGGATTTCAAACTGTACAAATGGGTCCCCGGATATTACGAACTGAAACTGCGGCCATTGCAGCAATAGCAGCGTTGCAAGCTATACATGGTGATTTGTAGACAAGAAATTTTGCGTAGACATGGGCTATTTTCGTGCTACATTGAGGTGTAGTGGGCGCAATAAATCATCAACTTGGCTACCCAAACCATGAAATCTCTTAATGCCATGAATACTCAAGGTAAGAACAATTACACGCATCTTAAACGCCATAATGCCATTGAATCTGGTCGTATAAACGCACTGTCCATGTTAGTAAATGGGGAACCGCTAGAAATTGTTTTAAGGGAGATTATTGCTAGCCTTGAATCGGCAACCTCGGGGCTAAAGTGTTCAATAAACTTGATGGATAAAACAGGCTTTGCCCTCAGCCCTTTTGTATCCCCAAGCCTTCCAACACTCCTTTTGGATGCATTACAAAATCAAAGAGTGATTCCCCCCTCTACCACCTGTGCATTTGCAATTGCTAACAGAGAACTCACCGTAACTGAAGATATTACTCAAGACCCCCATTGGCACAAAATACGCGATACAGCATTAGCATGCGGTATACGCGCTTGTTGGTCGCAGCCAATAATTTCGCCAAGTAGTGAGGTGTTAGGCACCTTTTCCATGTATTTATCCACTTGTGGAGCTCCTGAGCAAGACGATATTGATTCGTTGATCTACGAATCTCAAATTGTGTCGATTATTCTTGAACGGGCGAACAATATTCAACAACTGGAAGAAACAAATGCTGAGCTGGAAAGACGTGTAGAAGCACGCACCGAGGAGTTGACCAATGCCAATCAAATGTTGAAAAAGGCGTTAGAACAGCGCAACGAAGTGCAAAACCAATTGGTAGAATTAGAAAACATGGCGGCTCTGGGAACCATGATGTCAAGTTTAACTCATGAAATTAACACCCCAACAGGTGTTGCCATAACGGCGACTTCTTATTTACGAAGTATTCTCAGCACAACCACTCAATCCTTTAAAGAAGGTCAACTTAAACGTTCACAGTTAACGTCATTTTTTAACAAAACCAAAGAAAGTGTCGATATTATTGAACGCAATTTAGTTCGCTCTACCCAGCTAATAAAAACCTTCAAACAACTTTCTTTAGATCAACACAGTCAAGAAGTGCGAAAAATTAATCTCATGAGTTATGTAAATGAGGTTTTATTGACATTGAAACCAAGATTGAAACGTTCTAAACAACAGTTTTGTTTCGACATAGATCCTGATTTAGAGGTGTATAGTAACCTCGGCGTGCTGAGTCAACTAATAATTAATTTAATTATGAATTCGGTTCAGCATGCCTTTGAATTAAATCAAATTGGTCATATCTTTTTCAAAATAAGAATCGACGAAAAAATTGCTGACCACCCGTTGTTAAAGATTATTTATAAGGATAATGGCCGTGGCATGTCTGAGCATACACTGGAAAATTTATACAAACCATTTTTTACCAGTGCACGACAAAACGGCGGTTCGGGGTTAGGCATGCATATTTGTTACGACATTGTGGTCAAAGTATTGGCCGGACATATTGAATGTAAATCAAAAATAGGAAAAGGTGTCGAGTTTACCGTTGTTTTTCCTGTCGCTTTAGATGAACCCGAGCTCGATAGCTTTTAGCACAGCACGAGTGCGATCTCGTACTCCAAGTTTTTCTAATACGTTTGAGACTTGATTCTTAACTGTTCCTTCCGATTTAAATACGACTTCGGATATTTCACGATTACTGCATCCCGCTGCGATTAAACGTAATATTTCAACTTCCTTGGCACTTAGAGGGATGGGGATATCGGAGCTTTCAAACGTGCTCTGCTTATCTTGCAAAGTTTTGACCACACGCTGGGTAATACTAGGTTGAATTAAGGTCTCTCCCGCATGTACTTTAGCAATGGCATCAACTAAGGTTTCTAAAGACACATCCTTCAATAAAAAGCCCTTTGCTCCGGCCTGAATGGCTTGAATAACAAGTTGATGATCATCAAAAGTTGTCAACATAATAACCGGTGGGTTCTTAACCTCGTTACATTGATTAAGGGCCTCCACCGCTTCAATCCCATTCATTACTGGCATGCGAATATCCATTAATACAACATCTGGTTTTTGCGTTGAAATCACTTCCAATGCACTTTTTCCTTCAGCGGCTTCTGCAACAATGTTGATTTCAGGGGCTAAAGATAACAAGCTTTTTATCCCTTCCCGAACCAAGGTTTGATCGTCAACGACCATGACATTAATACTCATGTTAACTCCGGTAATGTAATTTGGGTATGAAACCCTATGGGGGTTAGTTTGGCATCAAGCGTACCCCCTAAGTGAGCGACTCTTTCTCGCATACCAGTCAACCCATTGCCTTCTTGAATGTCATTTTGTTTAACTCGACTCCCGTCGTCCTGCATTCGAAGCAATATAGAATCATCTTTATGGCTAAGCTGAATATTGAAATTTTTGGCATGGCTATGCCGTAAAGTATTGGTCACAGATTCTTGGACACAACGGAGTATCGTTTCAGCTACATCCACATCTGAGATAGTTAAATTTGTTTCAATATTGAGAGAAATACGTAAATTAGGCACATTGTCCAACAATGCATGCAGCGCTTGATTCAATTCAATATGAGACTTTTCCCGAATTTCAGAGACAGCTTCGCGTACATCACTTAATAATAACTTTGCTAAATCATGACATTGTTGAATTTGAGACTGCACTTCTCCATCGGAAATCCGCGACGCTACCTGCAAATTAATGGTTAAAGCCGTTAAATGATGCCCCAATAAATCATGTATGTTACGCGCAATTCTGACTCTTTCGGCTTGCTTAGATGCTTCCCCCAATAAAGTTTGTGTGGCCATTAGTTCGCGATTAAGCTCCATCGCCTGCTCGGTTGCACGCTTTTCTTTAATATTTGCGTTCACCATCACAAGGGCAAAAATATTGAATGTCCAAAATAGTAGCGTGGATATTATTGCAGAATCTATTTGCCAATAAAAATGCATAACCAGCCAAAATGGTGCTGTCCATATGGGAGAGGAAAAAAGTGTTTGTTTAAATGGCATGAAATAAGGTAATTGGGCACTCCAAATGGTGACAAGAATCGCCAGAAAGGTGAAAGGAGTAAGGAAGCCTAAAATCATAATAGCTGCATATTGAATGGCAATAAATATCAGTCGGGTTTGCAAGTTATTGCGATATTCGTGATCTGATATGACAAGCAAAAAGAACACAATGTAAACGAGCAAAGCACATCCGGCCGCAGCTACTTTTTGCCCAGAGTAGCTATCTGAGCTCACCATCAAAGACAACGCTATGGCGCTCACTACCGCCCAGGGGAAAATAGCTGAGAGATTTTCTTTTCTAAACAAGCTTTTCACATATTGCATTTAAGACCCAAGATAAAATTGACCATATGCCAGCAACTGACACTGCGAGAAGATCAAGTATGAACAATTTTAGAATTGAACGCTATAGGCCAAAAGTCACGTTTTATATAGTGACTTTTGGCACTAAACATTATCTCTAGAATACTTAAACTGGACTCAAATCACAGCGATAAACTTAATTATTTTTTGAATTTAAGATAGTGAATTATTGGAGAGAAAAATGACAATCTTGCTTGCTAGTTTATTTATTGCACCATTTATTATAGGAACCTTGGCTTTTATTCTATTCTGGCTCCCGTTCAAAGCCCAAAAAGGTAAGCTCAAGCATAAAAAGCTTGGTGGTTATTTTGCTGCAACCATATACTCGCTAGTCTGTTCGGTTGCTCTCATGGCATTTATGACTTTATACTTTCCTATGCTGGTTGATGAAAAAATACTATCAATGACCATCGAACCGCAACGTTTCATTGTAAGTTTACAAATCATTTTTAGCATTTTAAGTATGCTAATGGGTATTATTATACTGGTTTTTTCCATGAAGCGAATACATAGTCTGAAGCCAACAATCACCAAGCATCGAAACTCAGCAATCACATTAGGCATTATTGCTCTTACCGTTCTTACTGCCTTTGGCGGCGGAAAGTTGTTTGCAAACCTTGGCGACGCACAAATTATATTCTGGTTCGCTCCTGGTATAATCGGCGGTGTAGCAATATTTTTAATTTCTAAAGTTTATGCCTCTAAGGGGGCGTTAAAAAATTAACTCTCGCTTTGCTGTAAATGTTGGTCACGGTATTCTTTGGGTGTTTGATCAAAGTGTTTGCGAAACACCGCGTACATATATTGCAATGACGGATAACCACACATCAAGGCTATCTCAGATGTTTGGTTATCACTAGAGGTAAGCATACTGCACGCTTTTGAGAGTTTCTCATTGTGAATCTCATTATGAATGCTGTGTCCTCTCTCTTCATAAAAGCGGGACTCAAGGTTGGAACGAGAAATCCCAACATAATCTAATACTTGCTCTACTTTTATGCCTTTACAGGCATTTTGACGAATAAAATGCATGGCCTGAATCACATGGGGGTCTTTTAAAGCTTTAAAGTCTGTTGATTGTCGTTGCGCAACGCCAATGGGCGGAACTGTCACAATTTTATTTTTTAGATTGGGGTTTTCAAGCCGGCGATGGAGTAACTTGGCAGCTTGAAAACCCATATCGAAACCACCTTGGGTTACTGAACTTAAACTTATCCGGCTTAAATTTCGGGCAATATCGTCATCATCAATACCGACAATAGAAATTTGATCAGGTACTAGTTTACCTGTGTGATCACAGGCTTGCAGCAAATGACGAGCTCGGGCATCGGTAACAGAAATAACTCCAACGGGGTTTGGCAAACTTTGCAACCAATCGGACAATCGATTCATTGAATATTGCCAAGTTTCAGGACGTGTTGGATGGCCTCGGTACACGGCACAATCGTAGCCATCTTCTTTACATAGTTTGATAATCGCTTTTTCACGCTCGGTGGCCCAGCGATGATTTTCATCTGGTGGAAATCCATAAAAAGCGAAACGTTCTAAGCCTTTCTGTTTGAGATGTTCGTAAGCGCATTTCACTACCGCCAAATTGTCGGTGGCCACATAGGGAACATTGGGGTAGTCATCCAGATTTTCATAAGATCCTCCTACGCCAATAACGGGAAGGTCAATATTTTCGACTGCATGTTGAATAGATGGCGAGTCAAAGTCAGCAATGATGCCATCTCCAACCCAATCATTAATGTTATCTATTCGGGCTAAAAAGTCTTCTTCTAAATACACATCCCAATCGACTTTAGAAGATTGTAAATAGTGCCCAATACCTTCAATTACTTGCCGATCATAAACTTTGTTTGCATTGAAAAGTAACGAAATACTGTGTTTTGCCTTGAACATGCAACACCTCATAGACACTTTTGTGTAATTACGTTTTTGTTAAGTGGGCGTATAGTAATACCAAATTTAGTAAAAAGAACCTAGACAAGAAATTACGAAATTTAATAATTAAATAACATAATTGATACAAAACGCCCTCTCGTAAAAGATGCACAGACATTTTTCACAGACTGAGAGCAACATGTACCTTGGCGTTGATTTAGGCACTTCCGGCATAAAAATTATAGTAATGGACGAGGCTGGCAATATTGTAGACAGCGAAACAGAGGCCCTGCAGGTTTCTCGTCCAAACCCACTTTGGTCAGAACAAGATCCGCAGCACTGGTGGGCCGCATGTGACACTGTGATGCAAAAACTGGCCAAGCGAAACCAGATGCAGCAAGTTAAAAGTATTGGTTTATCGGGGCAAATGCACGGTGCGACCCTGTTAGACAGCGAAAATAACGTTATTCGCCCCGCCATTTTATGGAATGACGGACGCAGCCAAGCCCAATGCGAAGAACTGGAACAAAAAGTAGCAAATTGTCACCAAATTACCGGTAATTTAGTGATGCCCGGCTTTACCGCGCCCAAAGTACTATGGGTAAAACAAAATGAACCTGATAACTTTGCAAAAATTGCCAAGGTGCTGTTACCCAAAGACTATTTTCGCTTCCTATTAACTGGCAGTTTTGCCACCGACATGTCAGACGCAGCGGGTACCATGTGGCTAGATGTTGAAGCTCGAGACTGGCACAGTGATATGTTATCGGCATGCGGCTTAACCAAAGAGCATATGCCGACGTTATTGGAAGGTAACGAAATAAGTGGTCAGCTAGATGAACATTTAGCTAAGCGTTGGAATATGCAATCAGTGCCCGTTATTGCTGGCGGTGGCGATAATGCTGCCGGCGCAATTGGCGTGGGGTTAGTTAGCCCCGGCCAAGCCATGATTTCATTAGGTACTTCAGGTGTTTATTTTCTCGTTTCTGAGGGGTTTAAAGCCAACCCTCAAAAGGCAGTGCACAGCTTTTGTCACGCAGTCCCCAATACTTGGCATTTAATGTCAGTAATGTTGAGCGCAGCGAATTGTTTACAATGGTTTGCCGAAGACGTAGTAAAGTCGAACGTTTCCGATCTTTTAGAAGAATTAGCATCCAAATCCGCCACTTTGGATATCAAGCAAGCTCCTATTTTTCTTCCCTATTTAAGCGGAGAAAGAACGCCCCACAACAACCCTCATGCCCAGGGTAACTTTTTTGGGATAACCAATGAAAGTGATCAAGCTTGTTTTACCCATGCCATTATGGAGGGCGTCAGTTTTGCGTTCGCCGATGGCCTAGATGCTGTCCACGACTCAGGTGCTCAGGCCAATGAGATCACATTAATTGGCGGTGGCGCCAAAAGCCCCTATTGGCGCCAATTGCTAGCCGATGTTTTAAATACAAAAATTACCTTTCGCAAAGGCGGCGACGTGGGTCCAGCTTTAGGTGCAGCAAGACTCGCCAAAATGGCCATCCACAGTGAACTCACCTTAGATGATGTGTGTCCGGAACCTGAGATTGTAGAAATTCATTACCCGAATTCTCACAAGGTGGCCATTTATAGATCTCGCCGAGACAAATTCAAGAAGTTATACCCAGCGATAAAGGAGCTATTTTAAATCTGTTCGTGCATTAGGCTTGTTCAACTGACATTGAACAAAAAGCACAAGAGTCTAAGCACAAAACGTAATTGTTAGCTTGGCAATAAACACTCACTATTCATTTTATATTTACAGCAATCATTCATTTGTAGCAGGAGACCAAGATGTCCCAATATTTCGAAAACATTGAAAAAATCCAATATGAAGGAGTGGATTCAGATAATCCATTGGCGTTTCATCATTACAACCCAGAGCAAATCATTTTAGGAAAAAGCATGAAAGAGCACCTGCGTTTTGCAGCGTGTTACTGGCATAACTTTTGTTGGGATGGGGCTGATGTATTTGGTCAAGGCACCTTTGGTCGTCCATGGTTGAAACCCGGTGATCCTATGCAACGGGCAAAACAAAAAGCGGATGTGGCGTTTGAGTTTTTTAATAAATTAAACATCCCGTTTTATTGCTTCCACGATGTAGACGTTTCCCCAGAAGGTAACTCAATCAAAGAATACACTGAAAATTTTGCGCAGATGGTTGATGTGTTAGAAGCCAAACAAGAAGAGTCTGGGGTGAAGCTACTTTGGGGTACTGCCAACTTGTTTAGTAACCCAAGATATGCTGCCGGTGGTGCGACTAACCCCAATCCAGAGGTGTTTTCTTACGGCGCTACCCAAGTATTTCATGCAATGAATGCAACCAAACGCCTTGGTGGTGAAAATTATGTCTTATGGGGAGGTCGTGAGGGCTATGAAACCCTATTGAATACTGATTTGCGTCAAGAACGAGAGCAACTAGCTCGCTTTATGCAAATGGTTGTTGAGCACAAACATAAAATTGGATTTAAAGGCACCTTGCTGATTGAACCTAAGCCTCAGGAACCCACCAAACATCAGTACGATTATGACAGTGCCACTGTATATGGTTTCTTAAAACAGTACGGTTTAGAGCAAGAGTTTAAAATGAATATTGAAGCCAACCATGCAACTTTGGCTGGCCACTCGTTCCACCATGAAATTGCGACCGCTGTATCTTTAGGTATCTTTGGAAGCATAGATGCAAACCGCGGTGATGCGCAAAACGGATGGGATACCGATCAGTTCCCAAATGCAGTGGAAGAATTGTCACTCATTATGTATGAGGTACTCAAGGCTGGGGGCTTTACCACAGGCGGTCTAAACTTCGATACCAAGCTACGTAGACAAAGTTCTGATCCTACGGATTTATTCCATGGACATATAGGTGGTATGGATCATATGGCCCTAGGTTTGAAAAAAGCCGCAGAGATCATTAACAATGATTTCTTGGCAGCTAAAGTAAAAGAGCGCTATGCCGGTTGGAACAAAGACCTGGGTAAAGGCATTATCAGCGGTGAACATTCGTTGCAATCTTTAGCCAAGTTTACGCTAGATAACTCCCTTGCACCAAAACACGTTAGCGGACAGCAAGAGTTATTAGAAAATAAAGTGAACCGCGTACTTTATGGTTAATTAGTAGGGTTTAAACTACTTTAAATTAAAGATTAAAAAAGGCCTCTATATTCGAGGCCTTCTTTATGTCTGAAAAGTACTTTAAGCAATATTTCGTTTATTGTTCATTGGACTCGGGCCAATTTATTTACGGATACCTTTACCGCTATAAGCCCAGTACATTCCACCAAACAAATGTTCCAGAAAGGCAGTGTTTTCGTAAACAGCAGGCAAATGACCTAAACCGGTATAAAAAGCACGACCTCCGTGGATTTCCTGATACCAGGCAACGGGATGAAACTCCCCCATTCCTTTACCTTTTACCTGTCCCCAATCTGCTTCTGGAGCATAAGTTGACTCGTCTATACTTAGAATATAATTTAAGTTAGAACTTAACTCTGGACCATATTGATACCATTCATCTGTCCATAAGGATACGTCAGGTAACTTTTCCGTTCCTGGGAAGGAGCGATCAATGACTGATAACTCTGCAGTTTGAATAAGCGGATGAATAACAAATTGCCTACCAACTAATTGTCCATACCACGGCCAATCATATTCTGTATCGCTTGCACTATGTACACCTACAAAGCCTTTACCAGACTCGATAAATTGTTCAAATGCTTGTTGCTGGGACGGATTCAAAATATCCCCAGTGGTAAGCAAAAACATCACAACATCATACTTAGCAAGATTTTTTTGATTAAATACATTCGCATCTTCCTGCCAATCCATTGAAAAATGGTGTTTTTCAGACATCTTTTTTAGTGCACTTATTGCTTGGTTCACTGAAGTATGATGAAAACCCGCCGTCTTGGTAAACACCAAAACGTTAAATTGTTTGGCTTCTACCGACAGGCTTAATAGTAAGGTTGCTACTAGCACTGTGACTATGCCTAAGCAATTTTTAGTGGCCATATTGTCTCTCTCCTCTTAACCTTATAAAAATCAAAAAAAGGCAATCCCATTGCCTTTTTCCAATATAAACTTGAACTTATCCAATCATATCTTCTAATTCAGTGCCTCTGGTTTCATGTACTAATTTAACCACGAACAGCACAGACAACAGCGCGCAAACTGCATAGAACCCGTATGCGCCAGCTAAGCCAATGCTAGTCAACATAATTGGGAAGGTCATGGTAATCGCAAAGTTAGCCCCCCACTGAAATAATCCAGCCACCGCCAAACCAGAACCACGAATTTGATTTGGAAACATTTCTCCTAACATTACCCACATTACTGGTCCCCAGGAAAGATTAAAGAAAAAAACATATGCATTGGCAGAGACCAACGCCAGCGTTCCTAAACTTCCTAAATCCAAATTCCCTTTGGCATCAAAATCAGCCGTTGCGAAACAAAAGACCATTAGACCTAAGGTCAAGGTCATTCCTATCGAGCCTAGGGTTAGTAAAGGCTTACGCCCAATTTTATCAATTAACAACATGGTTATTATGCAGGCAGCAATACTCACTGCACCGCTGATAATGTTAATCAGCAAAGCGTCTGATTCAGAAAATCCAACCGCTTGCCAAAGCACCGCACCGTAGTAAAAAACGACATTGATACCAACTAACTGTTGGAATATGGCCAAACCGATTCCTACCCATACAATTTTTCTTACTTTCCCAGAGCTTTTATCCATCAAGTCGGATAATTTAGGTTGATGATCACCTGCTAAAGACCCCTCAATTTCAGCTAACTTTTGTTCTCCAGCCTTTTGCCCATATAACCTAACGAGCACCACTTTGGCGGTGGTTAATTTCTTTTTAATGACTAGAAAACGGGGACTTTCTGGGATAAGTAATAAACTTAACAAAAATAGACATGCAGGCACTAATTCAATCCAGAACATCCACCGCCATGCACTAAAACCCAACCATAAATCAGATGTGGATACACCAGCTAAATCCGCAAGTAAGTAGTTACTTACGAATGCAGCAAACAAGCCACTGATAATAGCGACCTGTTGAATCGTTGTTAGCATGCCACGGAATCTTGCAGGGGCAATTTCGCTTATGTATGCAGGAGCCATAACCGATGCGGCTCCAACGGCTATTCCGCCGAGAATGCGATAAATAATAAACTCGCCAGAGCTATCAGCGATACCCGATCCCCAAGCACTAATAATAAAAAATATGGCGGCCAAAATTAAAATCGTTTTTCGGCCAAATAAGTCCGCTAGTCGGCCGGCGCAAAATGCGCCTATTGCACATCCCAACAACATGCTGGCTACGTTAAAACCCGTACCAACACTGTCTGAGTTAAATGCGTTTTGTAAACCATCTACGGTGCCATTAATCACACCGCTATCAAAACCAAATAAAAATCCGCCTAGGGTTGCAACGCAGCTCACCATAACGATGAACAACATATTTTCTTTTTCTTGTATCAACTCAGATTCCTTTTTATTTTAATTTTTAACCGAAAACCAAAAACGATCCCTTTGTCTTTCAATCGGTTAACACTGTTAAATAATTGTTAATCGATAGAATATAGAGAACACTGGTAATTTGGAAACAAAAACGAATTAAAATAAAACCATTAGAAGATTAGTGAATGACATTGAGTTTCAATGTTTTAATAATGTCTTTAAATAGATGACTAAAAGATGGAAGGACTCAGACAATAGGCAGGGTAGTGGTATATTTAATTTGTTCCATAGAAAAACTAGAAGTGACATCGGACAAATCAATTCCCGATACCAATTTTTTGTAAAACACATCAAAGGCTTTTAAATCAGTGACCATCACTTTAAGCATATAATCATATTCACCACTCATACGGTAAAATTCAATCACTTCTTCTAAATTTCTGGCGTGAGCGGCAAACATCTTAAACCATTTATCGTCATGTTTACCTGCTTTCACTTGCACAAACGCCGTCACATTTAATCCGACTTTTTCACTGCTCAACAACGCCACTCGTCTGCTAATGATCCCTTCTTTTTCAAGAAGTTGAATCCGTCTCCAACAAGGAGTGTTACTCAATCCCACCTGCTCTGCAATTTGACTTACCGAAAGTGTTACGTCTTTTTGCATTAATCGTAAAATAGCCTTATCAATAGAATCCAAAATACAAAAACCCAATACAATTAGAATGTAATTCTAATATAAAGCAAAAACATAAAACAGTTTAGAATTTTTTACTTTTTTTCTATGGCAGAATTATAAAAAACAACAATGGACAACAAGGTTATGCTAGCAAGACAAAATACCATTCAACCGCAAATCGGTCTAAACGAAAAAATACATGACAATATTACCCAAACAATTGGAAACACCCCTTTGGTGAGATTGTCTCGAATGATCGAAAATACTGAACTTGAGTGTGATCTTGTAGCCAAAGTAGAATACTTTAACCCTGCCGGTTCGGTAAAAGATCGCCCAGCTTTAGCCATGATAGATGCATTAATGGCCTCAGATGAATTTACCTCTGACACCCATATCATAGAAGCAACTTCGGGTAACAATGGTGTAGCTTGCGCGTGGATATGTGCAATAAGACAAATTCCATTGACCATTGTTATTCCAGAACACATGTCGATTGAGCGCAGAAAGTTAATCCGTCTATATGGTGCCAATGTTATTACCACACCCAAAGCGTTAGGCACGAAAGGTGCAATTGATCACGCTGCACTATTAGTCAGCCAGCAACCCAATGCCGTTTCGTTGAACCAATTTTCTAATCTCGCTAACGTGGACACCCACTTTAATTCCACTGCACAGGAAATATGGCGGGACTGCGATGGTAATCTAGATATATTTGTAGCAGGTGTTGGTACCGGTGGGACTATTACCGGAATCGCTAAGGCCCTTAAACAACTGAATCCCAGTATCCAAATTGTTGCCGTCGAGCCCAGTGCTTGCCCTGTGTTGAGCGAGGGAAAAAGTGGTGTGCATAAAATTCAAGGGCTTAGTTCGGGTCATGTGCCAGACATTTTAGACGTGAGTGTCATTGATAGCATTGAAACCGTTAGTGACGATGATGCCGTAGAATATGCAAGAATGTTAGCCAGAATTGAAGGTATTCCAGTGGGTATATCATCAGGAGCGGCGTTGTGTGCAAGTATGCGTTTAGCGACTTCAGCAGAAAATAAAGGGAAACGAATTGTAACCTTATTTGCGGATACAGCGGAACGCTATTTCAGCACGGATTTGTTTTCTCACTGCCAATAGTTTAAGTCTGTTTTACAGGTTTACTAATAGTCACGAATTACTCCAGGCAGCCTGTTGCTGTGCAGAATTTAGCGTCTTTTAATGAAGTTAGCTAATTTTTGCATGGGCTTTCCCTTGAAATTTTTAGTCGCAGCACAAGATCTTAGGTATGATGAATTAATATCAATCAACAAGGATCAATATTGGCTATTAAACTCGGGATCGTCATGGATCCGATAGAAAGCATAAATATCAAGAAAGACACCAGCTTTGCAATGTTATTGGATGCTCAGCAGCGTGGTTATGACATTACTTATATGGAAATGTCTGACCTATATATTGATAACGGTGTTCCTATGGCGCAAATGCGTCCTTTAAACGTTATCAAAGATCCACAAAAGTGGTTTGAGCTAGGCGAAGCAAAAAACGGCAACTTGGCAGAGCTTGATGTTATTTTGATGCGCAAAGATCCTCCGTTTGACAGTGAGTTTTTATACGCCACTCACATATTTTCATTAGCCGAGCAAGGGGGAACGCTCGTTGTAAATCGTTCCTCGAGTTTGCGTGATTTTAATGAAAAATTATTTACTTCTTGGTTTCCCGATTTAATTCCAGATACCCTAGTCACCCGTAATTCAGCCTTGATTCGCGAATTTCACAAAAAGCACCAAGACATTATTTGTAAACCCTTAGATGGGATGGGCGGAACATCCATATTTCGTGTCACGCCAGAGGGTACAAACTTAGGTGTGATCATGGAGACCTTAACGGATAACGGTACTACCTATGCAATGTTTCAACGTTACATGCCGGAAATTAAAGACGGTGACAAACGAATTCTGATCATTGATGGACAAGTCGTACCTTATTGCCTTGCCCGTTTGCCCAGCAAGGGGGAAACCCGTGGAAACTTAGCGGCAGGTGGTACAGGAAGAGCCCAGCCCTTATCTGATTCAGATAGACAAATCGCAGAGAAAATTGCGCCACTATTAGTGGAAAAAGGTCTGATTTTTGTTGGTTTAGATGTTATTGGTGACAGAATTACCGAAATTAATGTGACCAGCCCTACCTGTGTACAAGAAATTGAAGCCGCATATGACGTTAATATCACAGGTATGTTATTTGATGCCATTGAGAAACGTTTAGGTGATAGAAATGCAAAGCTTTGAACATCATTTATTAGTTGCCATGCCAAGTTTAGATGATCCCTATTTTGCCCGCTCCTTGACCTATATTTGTGAGCATAATGACAAAGGCGCTATGGGTCTTGTGATCAATCAACCCATTGGAATGAGTTTACAAGAATTGATCAACCAGGCGGATAAAGATGCCATTGTATTAGAGGAAAAAGCCAATGAAATTGTCTTAGCTGGCGGTCCCGTTAGCCAAGATAGAGGCTTTATTTTACACACAACTCAACCTGGCTGGAGCTCAAGCTTACAACTCACGTCTGAAATAATGATCACCACCTCTAAAGATATATTATCTGCCCTGGGTAACGAGCAAGCACCGGCGAAATCCTTAGTAACACTTGGCTATGCAGGCTGGTCTGCAGGGCAGCTTGAAGAGGAAGTGCAAAACAACTCGTGGCTAATAGTAGAAGCAGATGAGGAATTATTGTTTGATGTTCCTATCCATAAAAAATGGGAAGAGGCTGTGCGTCGACTTGGTATTGACGTTTGGCAACTAGGTCCAGATGCTGGACATGCTTAAAAAGGTTTGTGAACTATGACAATTGGGTCTAGAACCTTTTTGGGGTTTGATTTTGGTACTAAAAGTATTGGTGTTGCTATTGGTCAAGAAATTACTGGCACAGCTTCGCCATTGGACGCGATTCAAGCTCGCGATGGTATTCCAGATTGGGAGCTGGTTAAAAAAGTATACGAGCAATGGCAACCCCAGTTAGTGGTAGTGGGCTTACCCCTAAATATGGATGGCAGTAAACAGGAGATGACCTTTAAAGCACAAAAGTTTGCCAATAGATTACATGCTAAATTTAAAGTCCCAGTGCAAACCCTTGACGAACGCTTAACCACAGTGGATGCCAAAGCGCGACTTTTTGAGATGGGGGGATTTAAAAAGCTGACGAAAGGTAAAGTGGATAGCGCCTCAGCTTGCTTAATATTAGAAAGCTTTATGGCGCAGTAATATCAAAGTTCGTTGGCAGTAGTACTTGCACTATTGCCACAGTTCCAACATAGGGCGAAACTTCCTTCATTTTCTTCTTGGCATTGATTACACACCCAGCGAGCAGTATTTTCAGGAACAAGATTAAATTGGGCAATTAGTTGCGTCGCTTTATCGTACCAAGTCTCATCCGTTAGCCACACTTCAGGCATAGCATCTAATGGCGACAATTCACCAATTGCTCCAATCGCGAACTCGTTTTTGATAAAGTTTGGGATCTGATTATCATCTAGTAATTGCTTAATTTGATAAATTCGAAAGCGCTCATTATGCCAATAAATTTTCTTCATTGGGGCTAATCCATATCAATTGAAACATTAGACAATGAACCTAAGCTCGTGCCCTCTTCTGTATCCAATTTAATCATTAAGCGAAGATCATTGGGGGAATCCGCATGATGGATAGCTTGTTCCATGCTAATGCGCTCTTGTTTGTATAATTCGTACAAAGCCATGTCGAAGCTTTGCATCCCCATTTCTTTACCTTTTTTCATGGCTTCTTTAAGGGAACCAATTTCATTACGCTGAATTAAATCTGTCACTAAAGGTGAGTTGAGTAAAATTTCGATGGCCGCTACACGTCCTTTTCCATCAATGGTAGGTACCAGTTGTTGTGCAACAATAGCGCGTAAATTTAAGCTCAAGTCAAAGCGCAATTTTTCATGCTGCTCAGGTGGTGCCAGGTGCATAATCCGCTCTATCGCCTGATTGGCGTTGTTGGCGTGCAAGGTTGCCACACACAAATGACCTGTATCAGCAAAGGACATTGCATATTCCATGGTTTCCATAGAACGTATCTCACCAATTAAAATCACATCCGGAGCCTGCCGCAACGAACTTTTAAGGGCATCGTCAAAGGAGCGAGTGTCTATGCCCACTTCCCGTTGTGTAACCACACAGCCTGCGTGTTCGTGTACAAATTCAATGGGATCCTCTATGGTCAGAATATGGCCCCGAGAATTTTGATTTCGATGGCCCATCAAAGCAGCCAAAGAAGTAGATTTCCCCGTACCAGTGGCACCCACAAACAGAAGTAATCCACGTTTAGACATAATCACGTCTTTAAGTATCTCTGGTAAGCCCAGATCATCGGCTTTGGGAATTTGCGTAACAATCCGACGCACTACCATGCCAGCCATATCTCGTTGCCAAAATGCACTACAACGAAAACGCCCTATACCATCTCTGGCAATAGCGAAATTGCACTCTTTGCTGTTGCTGAATTCATCTTGTTGTTTTTCACTCATCACGTTATTGACTAACGCGAGTGCAGCTTCTTCTGTTAGACGCTCATCATTGAGTGGCGTCATTTGTCCATTTATTTTGGCACTAATGGGAAAACCCACGGTAATAAACAAGTCTGACGCACCTTGCTCTGCCATTTTTCTTAAGTAAGGATTCAGATCCATTGGATACTCCTAGAAACCAATTTTAGGTTGTTTATCCACTGACTTAGCCGCTGCGTCTTGAGCGGTAATCACACCTTGCGCAACTAACCGCTGTAAACATTGAACCATAGTTTGCATGCCGTGGGCTTGGCCAGTTTGGATGACAGAATACATTTGTGGCACTTTATCTTCGCGAATTAAATTACGAATCGCTGGGATACCTATCATAATCTCATGGGCAGCAATACGCCCTCCCCCCACTTTTTTCAACAAGGTTTGAGAAATAACGGCACGCAATGACTCTGAAAGCATGGAACGCACCATTGACTTCTCTTCTGCTGGAAATACATCGATGATTCTATCAATGGTTTTAGGGGCGGAGTTGGTATGCAAGGTAGCAAACACTAAATGGCCTGTTTCAGCCGCAGAAATCGCCAAACGAATTGTCTCTAAATCACGTAATTCGCCCACCAGAATAGCATCGGGATCTTCCCGCAACGCAGAACGAAGGGCATTGTTAAAACTATGGGTGTCACGATGCACTTCACGCTGGTTAAGTACGCAAAGTTTATTCTCATGCACAAATTCAATGGGGTCTTCAATGGTCAGTATGTGTTCCCGTTTACTGGTATTAATGTGATCGATCATCGCCGCCAAGGTGGTACTTTTACCTGAGCCGGTAGCACCTGTGACTAATACAATACCCGTGGGTTGGTTAATGATATCTTTAAAAATAGCTGGTGCACCTAAATCGTCTAAGGTCAGTACTTTACTGGGAATGGTTCGCAGAACAGCAGCTGCACCTCTATTTTGCATAAATGCATTAACCCGGAATCGAGATAAATCTTTCACCTCAAATGAAAAGTCCACTTCGAGGTTTTCTTCGTATTCTTTGCGCTGCTTATCATTCATGATTTCGTATACCAGCGCGTGAACTTGCTTATGATCCAATTCCGGCACATTTAGACGACGGATTTCGCCATCAACGCGAATAATCGGAGGTAAACCCGCTGATAGATGTAAATCTGATGCATTATTCTTAACACTAAAAGCTAAAAGTTCGGTAATATCCAAAATATGATTCTCCGTCTAAACAATGGCACATGGAAACAATAGCAGAACGTCTCAAAAGCGCACACAAAAGCCTATCGCTGGCAGTAAATAAAGCTAATCGTGCGCCAAATTCAGTCCAATTACTAGCAGTGAGTAAAACAAAACCGGTATCTGATATCGTCCTTGCGTATGAAGCTGGACACCGATCATTTGGTGAAAACTATGTGCAAGAGGGTGTCGAAAAAGTTCAGGAATTGCAAGAACTTAAAGATATTGAATGGCACTTTATTGGGCCCTTACAGTCGAATAAAACTAAGCTGGTTGCAGAACACTTTGATTGGGTACAGAGTGTCGATAGGGAAAAAATTGCCACGCGCCTGAATAATCATCGCACTCCTCATAAGAAGCTGAATGTGCTTATTCAAGTAAATATTAATGCAGAACACAGCAAAGCTGGGGTTTTAGCCAATGAAGTTGAGACACTGGCTGCGCTTATTGCTACACTACCTAACTTAACGCTTAGGGGATTAATGACAATTCCTAAAGCTTCACAATCTGCGCAAGAATTGGTTAACACCTATCAACACATGCACCAACTTTTCGTCGACTTGCAACAAACTTATGAATCAGTTGACACGTTATCTATGGGCATGAGTGCAGATATTGAACCAGCAGTGCTATGTGGAAGCACAATGGTACGGGTAGGAACAGCCATTTTTGGTGCCCGCAATTACACAAACTAAGAGACAATAATTTATGAGTGAAAAAACCATCGCGTTTATTGGCGCAGGTAACATGACACGTTCGATTATCTCAGGTCTGGTAAATTCTGGGTACGACCCCAAAAAAATTATTGCCAGCAACCCGTCCGTGGGAAAACTAGAAAGTTTAGAGTCTGAATTAGGTGTAAACACCACACAAGACAATCAAGAGGCGGTCAAACAAGCCAGTGTAGTGGTTCTAGCAGTGAAACCGCAACTGATGGAAACCGTTTGTCAAGATCTAGCTCAAAAGCAAGATTTGAACGGTAAATTATTTGTATCTATTGCTGCTGGAATCAGCCACGCCCGTTTATTAGAAATGCTTGGTGGTCAATACGATTTAGTTAGAACAATGCCAAATACCCCTAGTTTGTTGAGTAAAGGCATGACGGGTTTGTTTGCTCCTGATACCTTGGCCAAAGAATTAAGAGATTTTGTTGATCAGATGATGGCCAGCGTTGGCGAAACCTTATGGGTATCCAAGGAATCTGATATTGATATTGTTATTGCCACAGCGGGCAGTAGCCCTGCTTACTTTTTCTTATTCTTAGAGTCCATGCAGAATCACGCAATGTCGTTGGGAATGAGCCAATCCGACAGCCGCAAGTTAGTCCAACAAGCCATGTTAGGTGCAGCGGAAATGGTTTGTCACAATGATCATCTTGAAATTGGTGAGCTTAGAGCCCAAGTTACTTCAAAAGGCGGTACTACTAATCAAGCCATTGAAAGTTTTCAGGCAAGTGAATTACCGGCAATAGTCGCCAAAGCGATGGATGCAGCAATTAGTAGAGCCCAACAAATGTCTAAACAATTTTAAGGTATCAAAATATATGGAAGCCGTGGCTTTTTTAGTTGAAACGATTTTTAAGCTTTATTTAATGGTTGTTATGTTACGACTTTGGCTGCAACTCGCCCAAGCCGATTTTTACAACCCATTGAGTCAATTTGTTGTCAAAGTGACACACCCAGTTGTTGGCCCTATGCGCAGGCTCATTCCTTCCATAGGAAAGTTTGATACTGCAACCTTTGTATTTGCTTTGGTCATAGCCTTAGCAAATGTATGGGTTATCGCTTGGCTAAAAGGGTTCATGATTTTAGATGTACTATGGCTACTAAAAAGTGCGTTTTTGATGCTACTTATCGAAGGCGTACAATTAATCATATATGTACTTATTATTCGTGCGATTCTAAGTTGGGTCAGCCAAGGAAATAACCCCCTTGAATATTTGTTTCACCAGTTAACAGAGCCAATGATTGCGCCCATAAGAAGAATAATCCCCCCTATCGGCGGGCTTGATTTATCCCCTATGATTTTGATTATCTTTTTGCTTTTTATCATGCGACTGTTTTAGGAACCTAAAATGTTTTACCGGGCTATTTGTTTATCACTAATTTTACTCTCGAGTGTTTGTACTGCGGAACAAAAAAAGGTTTTAGGCGATTGGGATGTTCATTACATTGCTTTTAATACTACCTTTTTGACGCCCGAAATCGCCCGGGCAAATGGTATTGTTCGGAGTCCAAATAATACTCTACTTAATATTTCAATTATCGACCGAAAAACTAAACAAGCTCAAAAAGTAGATATAAGTGGCACAGCCAGAAACCTCATAGGTACAACAACTGAACTAACGTTTAAACCAGTTATTGAAGGAGAAGCCATATATTATTTGGCTTCTATGCCTTTTGAACATGAAGAGCATTACCGTTTTAGCATTTCGTTGAGACAAAATAAGATCAATCAAACACTAAAATTTGAACAAAAACTTTATCGTGAGGAATAATCAAAACCAGGCTAATTTAGTCTGTTTTTTATACCATTGTTTAATAGATAAAGTAACTAAATTGCTTTAACGTTCAGTTATTAGAATCGACTGAATCGTTTTCATGGCAAATACTTCAAACCTTTTAGATAAAAGTAAACGTAGAACGCTAAAAACCTTAGCTAAAAGTGGCACCACAGCAATGCTGATTAGCAAGGCTCCCTATGTGTTTGCCCGCACTAAAACTGTACTTAAAGTTCTTGGTACTCACGTTACCTTGCAAGAGGAACTGCGCAAGCAGGCAATGCAAGATTTAGGCATCGATTTAATCTTTGAAGCTGGTGGCAGTGCTGCGATTTTGCAAAAAGCTTCGGTAGATCCAACGTCTTTTGATTTATATGAACAATGGTCGAATAGCATTAACGTACTTTGGGCATCGGGTTCTATCCAAGGGATTGAGAAGAAAAGATTAACCTATTGGGACGAGATTAATTCGTTAACCAAAACCGGCAAAATTACCGAGGATGCTAAATTCGGTGCAGGGGATGCCCCTTACAAAATTTTACATGTACAAAACAATGGTCGCTTAGGAATTGAACACACGGATAAAGTGAGTTTTTTACCCTATGTTCATAATGTAGATTCCTTCGGCTATAACACCAGCAAAATTGCCCAAGGTATTCCTTATAAAACTGAAAGTTGGGGTTGGTTATTAGATCAAAAAAATCGAGGAAAAGTCGGCATTGTTAATGCACCTACAATAGGAATATTCGATTTAGCCTTAGCAGCTCAAGCGCAAGGTGTATTAACCTTCAACGATATAGGCGCGATGTCGAAACGAGAATTAGACATCATGTTTGATTATCTTATTGAATTGAAACATAAAAACCACTTCAGTGGATTTTGGACCTCAGTACCCGAATCTGTGGACTTTATGTGCTCTAACCGTGTGCATATTGAAAGCATGTTTTCACCCGCCGTTTCTGCATTAAATGGCCAAAATGTACCTGTCTCATTTGCCGCTCCTAAAGAAGGTTATAGGGGTTGGCATGGTGTGATGTGTTTGTCATCTGCAATTTCCAAAAGTAAAAAAGATGCAGCTTATGATTACATGAATTGGTGGTTATCAGGCTGGCCTGGCGCTTTTATCGCCAAGCAAGGATATTATATTTCAAATCCGCAACGTTCTGCTAAATACTTGACTCAAGCAGAGTGGGATTATTGGTATCGAGGATTGGCCGCGAGTCATGATTTACAAGGAACTGATGGCAATATTTCAGTCAACAAAGGAGAGATTCGTTCTGGCGGAAGTTACGAAACACGATTCTCAAATGTAGCAGTGTGGAATACAGTGATGCCGACTTACGATTATAGCTTACAAAAATGGTACGAATTTATTAGCTCATGATAATTTTGGAGATCTAAAGGAATTGTTTAATTCGTTGAAAATTCAAATAACGATAGTGTTAACTGCGCTGATTCTTTTTTTAACCGCACAGTCGTATTTGTCTACAAAAAACCAAGAAGCCTTTTTGGCGGGGATAACGTTATCACAACAAACAATGGATAAAGTTGGCCTTGTTCGCGATCTCGAAAAAGACCTTCTTGATATCCAACGATATGTACTGATTTATAAACAAACCGCCAGTGAATCAGTCATCGAGCGGTTTAATTTAATCCAAGACAAAATCAACTCAAACCTGTCATTGCTATATACCTCTGTTCAGTCTGATGATCAGGCCACCGTATATATCGATCGAATCAGCAGAATGCGGGCACACTTACAAGAATATAGAACTAATTTCGAAAACGTAATTCAAGGGCGTAGCCGCAGAGAAAGGTTATTCGAAGATAGTATTAAAAGGCAGTTCGAAAAAACCCAATTACAGTTAGAAGAATACCAATCCAGTAAAAATCTTTCCGAGCAAGAAAGTAGCGCAGTATTGGCTATGAGTCTGCAGCTGTCTGAAGCTCATGCTCTGTCTTTAGAGTATTTGTTAACGCCAGACCCAAGCATAGTTGGCGATTTTGATAGTTTGTTGTCAAAGTCAAAAGAGATTATGAATGAATCTCTTAAAGACAATCCAGTTTTGTTTAGCCTAGAAACCGATTTAGACAAATTGAGCACTGACTTTAAACAACTAACTCAAGTTACCCGAGGGTATTTATTCTTAATTAATGTGGTAATGGCAGGCTCGGCAAACGAATTTTTATATTTAACTAGAGAACTCAATCAACTTGTTACAGAGAACCAACAACGAATAAATGAAGAAATTATTCAAAGTGGTAAAGATGCGCAAAGCCGCAACAGTCTTTTCGCTGCCATAAGTGTGGCCTTAGCCGTATTAACAGCATTGTTTTTTACTTATCGGGTAATGATGCCAATATCTGAAATGACTGAATTATTTAAAACCTTGGCCAGTGGCAAAAATATCAATAAGACCATTAAAAAACGCAAAAACAACGAAATTGGCGAATTAGCCGCAGCAGCACAAGTGTTTCAAGAGAAGAATAAACAGACCCAAGAGCTTTTAGAACATTCCAAAAACCTGAATGCTAAACAGGAAAAGCTCAATCAAGAGTTAGCGATTTCAACTAAGAAAGCGGAGGAGGCTTTGGCAACTAAGAGTATTTTTCTTGCCAATATGAGTCATGAAATCCGAACACCAATGAACGGCATTATCGGCTTAGTCGATATCGTTTTAAAATCGAAGCTTGATAACAAGCAGAGAGCGAATTTAGAAAAGGTTATTTATTCAACCCATATTCTGCTGAATTTAATCAATGGAATTCTCGACTTTTCAAAAATAGAAGCCGGCAAACTGGATATCGAAAAAGTAAAATTTTCCCCCAGATCGATGTTCGAAAACGTTTTAGCTAATATTTCCGCCAAAGGAAACGAAAAGAACCTTAATATACAATTTTTTGTCAATCCCTTACTACCCGTAGAACTTATTGGTGATCCCATGAGAATAAACCAAGTTCTACTTAATTTGTGTACCAATGCGGTTAAATTTACGCGCAATGGTTCTGTGCATATTCACATCGACTTCACCCCACTGGAGAATGAACAAATTTGTTTAAAAATATCAGTGAAGGATACCGGTATTGGTATGGATGAAGCACAGTTAAAAAGTATATTTAATCCATTTACTCAAGCAGATGACTCTACAAGCCGAAAGTTCGGTGGTACTGGGCTGGGATTAACCATAGTCAAACAACTCGTAGAATTAATGCACGGGAAAATAACGGTTGATTCAACAGTAAATAGTGGAAGTCATTTTCAAGTGGAATTAATTGTAGGTGCTGGAAGTCTAAATAAGCGAATTATGGACTTAGGATTTGAAGTGGGTATTGCACACATTTCTGTCAATGATTCAGGCTTAACTCCCGATACTTATTTGAACAGTTTGGATCAAGATTATGTATCTTTATCGTTAGCAGAAATCGACAATTTTGAATTTCAAAATAAAGAAAAGTCCTTGTTGTTGATAGATATTGACGATATTAAAACCCACAAAGTTTTAAACCAACATATTGCCAAAGCAAAAGAAAAAGGAATGAATATTGGTTTAGTCACTAATACTCAGCCCAGTACGCTACCTTCACTGTTGCAACAAAAATGGAACCTGCCGGTACTTTCCCATCCATTTACCCCTAGACATTTTAGTCTGTTTATATTGCAAACATTAGGCGTTGACTGCCCATACGACACGCCTAATTTGGGAGAAGTTACCCCAAAATCAGCGCAACTTAAAGGACATGTTTTATTGGTGGAAGATAATCATATCAACCAGATTGTTGCCTCTGAAATGCTCACAGCTCTTGGCTTAACCTTTGATGTAGCTGAAGATGGTCATCAAGCCGTGACCAAGATAGTCAATTCACCTCAGTACGATATTGTGTTGATGGATATTCAAATGCCGGTTATGGATGGTTATGAAGCCACCAAACAGCTCAGAAGGCAGGGCTTCAAAGATTTAGTAATATGTGGATTGTCTGCCAACGCAATGAATTCTGACTTTGAATTAGCTTTTGCAGCTGGTATGAATGATTATATAACGAAACCCATTAAACCCCAGATGTTAAATCACGTATTGAGTAAATACCTCCCCTCAAAAACGACGGATAACACCGCAAAAGATGACTTCATACTTGAGAGACAAAGTTAACGAGTTGAGGAGATCAGTTTCCCCTCAACTTTAGCTGTCAAATTAACTGCCGCTTACATCTGAGCGGGCAGTTACCGCTTCTTGCACGCCATTGAAAACACTTTCATCAGGGTACCCATCGGCTAGCATATTATTAGACAATTGGAATTGACGAATGCCCTTACGGGTAGCCGGTCCCATGATCCCATCAGCCTTACCGACATCAAAGCCAAGGTCATTGAGCCCATCTTGTAGGGCAACCATTTGACTGATCGGGTAATTAGGTAGGTCGGGCAAAGACTTGCTCCATTCAGGTTTACCAATAATTCGATCCGCTAGATAGCCAACAGCAAGGGCGTAAGACTCAGAGTTATTCCAGCGCATAATTACATCAAAATTGCGGTAAACTAAAAACGCGGGCCCTTTCGCCCCTGTGGGTAAAATGAGTGAAGCATCCATATCACTTTTAGGAATTTTATCGTCATTCACTTTACGGAGTCCAAACTCGGACCATTGAGCCAATTGTTTTCGACTATCTTTACCTGCATGGCTATAGTCAAAGTTTTCCGGGAGTGTCACTTCTCTTCCCCAAATAAAACCTTTTTCCCAGCCTAATTTACTTAAAAAATTGGCAGCTGATGACAATGCATCAGGTTCACTGTCCCATAAATCCACTAAGCCATCATTATCTCCATCAACGGCGTAATTGATATATGCAGAAGGCATAAATTGCGTGTGTCCCATCGCGCCCGCCCAGGAACCAAGCATCTTATCTTTCTTCAAATTTTCTCGTTGCATCAACTTGAGTGCAGTGAGTAGCTCTTGGGTAAAAAATCGACTGCGGCGTTGATCACACGCCAAGGTAGCTAAAGAGTCGATAATTGGCATCTTGCCTTTGTAACTCCCAAAATTGGTTTCTAACCCCCAAAAGGAGATTAAATAGTGGGCTGGGACTCCATACTCTTGAGTTAATTGACTCAGTAGGTCCTTATGCTTACGCAGCATTTCACGACCTTTATCAATCCGCCATTGAGTGACACGTTTATTTAAATATGTAGGGAAAGTTTGTACAAATTCAGGTTGATTACGATCGTATTCAAGCACTTTGTCAATTTGCTTTACATCGTCCAATGCATAAGCGATGACAGTTTTATCTATACCTGCTACTTCTGCTTTTTGCTGGATACCAGAAATGCATGTTGAAAAAACTGCGTCATCCGACTCCAGAGCAGTTTCAACAGGTGCATCTTGTGCCAATAAGGTGGCACAATAAAACAAATTTGCAGCAACCAATGTGCTTTTTGTCAAAACAGACATCATATAATTCCTCGGCTTGAATAGTTCTAATAGTAGCTTAAAAGGCGCGCTTGAGCTTAATAACGTTTCTGGCATTTCATGACTGCCCTATTCAATATCACTGTTCTTCGCGGGTAAAGACCCACTGTTTGTCATTACTTTGAGATGCACTATATTGATAACCAGCGGCATCAAATTGCTTAATTTGTTCAGGATCAGACAAACGCTTTTCAATAATATATCGAGCCATTAATCCTCTTGCTTTTTTAGCATAAAAACTAATGACTTTATATTCACCGTTCTTTTTATCTTTGAAAACTGGTGTAATAACTTCGGCTTTCAAGTTTTTCATCTTCACCGATTTAAAGTACTCATTTGAAGCCAAGTTAACTAATACGTTGTCACCCTGCTGTTGCAATGAATCATTGATGCCAAGTGTTATTTTGTCTCCCCAAAATTCATACAGATTCTTGCCCCTTAAGTTAGCTAACTTAGTGCCCATTTCTAAACGATATGGCTGCATAAGATCCAAGGGTTTTAGCAAGCCATACAAACCAGATAAAATGCGCATGTGTTGCTGGGCATATTCTAAATCTTGTTGACTAAATTGTTCGGCTTGAATGCCCGAATAGACATCACCATTGAACGCTAAAATAGCTTGTTTCGCGTTGTCAGGGGTGAATGGCAAAGACCAACTACTGAACCGGGCAGCATTAAGACCAGCTAATTTATCACTTATATGCATTAGACTGGATAATTCAGCCGGTGATAATTTGACACACTCTTTAATTAATAAGTCAGAATCCGGCAAATATTCAGGTTCAGAAAAAAGTTGGGGTGTGGGCGGTGTTTCGTAGTCTAAATTCTTTGCAGGTGATACAACAACTAGCATCAAATATCCTTTGGTAAATTTGTGTGAATGACAGGTTTAAGCCGGTCATCACTATAACATTAATTATAAATACTAAACATTTGGACAGTTACATATTTAACAGTTCAATTTATATTTAATTAGAATTTAAGCCCCTAGAAACCACAAATAAATGTGACAATTTTGAGTAATTACTCACTACTCATATAATTGCTCACTTTTATTTATTATAATAAGTCTATTATTTTTAATAGTTCAAGGGTCGATAAAGTAGAAACCAAACCTTAACAGTTATACCCTGTGAGTCATTCTTAAGGTTTACTATTTTTATCAGGCAATATCGATAACCATTCACTATCGATGATTGTGAAATTAATTTTTTCTAAAGAGGTTTTTATGACAAATCAATTAGCAGCTTTGCGGGAAATCACCACTGTAGTGGCAGACACCGGTGACATCGAAGCCATTAAAAAGTATCAACCTGTTGATGCTACGACTAACCCATCTTTGTTACTTAAAGCTGCCGAACTCCCTCAATACCGCACTTTGATTGAAGAATCAGTCGCCTGGGCAAAAAGCCAATCAAATGATGAATTACAGCAAATAGAAGATGCCGGTGATATGTTGGCGGTCAAAATTGGTAAAGAAATCGTCAATATCGTTCCTGGCCGCATTTCTACGGAAGTCGATGCCCGCTTGTCTTTCGACACCCAAGGCAGCATCGCCAAAGCCAAAAAACTTATCGCCTTGTATGACCAGGCAGGTGTTAGTAAAGATCGCGTTTTAATTAAATTAGCTTCCACTTGGGAAGGTATTCGTGCTGCTGAAATATTAGAAAAAGAAGGCATTAACTGTAACTTAACTTTATTGTTTAGTTTCGCTCAAGCACGAGCCTGCGCTGAAGCTGGCGTTTTCTTAATTTCTCCTTTTGTAGGCCGAATTCTAGATTGGTACAAAGCGAGTACAGGTAAAGATAGCTACCCAGCCAATGAAGATCCTGGGGTAGTTTCTGTCAGTAATATTTATCAATACTATAAAGAACACGGATATAAAACCGTAGTTATGGGAGCAAGTTTCCGTAATACCGGTGAAATCATTGAGCTAGCAGGCTGTGATAGATTAACCATCAGCCCAAACCTTTTAGAAGAACTTTCACAAACTGAAGGCGGTTTGGAAACCAAATTAATTGATAAAGGTGCAACTAAAACAGCTGGCGAAAAACTGACTGAAAGTCAATTTAGATGGGAACATAACCAAGATGCGATGGCGACAGAGAAACTTGCTGAAGGTATTCGTAACTTTGCCAAAGATCAAGACAAACTAGAAGTAATGTTGAAAGACCTTTTGTAAATGGATTTAACCTAGCCTCTGAAAACATGGCTATTTAGTTACCAGGTTTTCTTGGCAGGAATTAAAATCATCCAATACAACAATCTTTAATCGCCTTTAAAAGAAGAGAATTGATAAATGTCTTTAGTAAATCAAAGTGAACAATGGAAAACCCTTGAGCAATTAGCTAGCGGTATCGCTGATCAGCATATGCGTGATTGGTTTGCAGCAGATGAGTCAAGAGCATCTAAGTACTCCTTGGAAAGCTGTGGGATCAAGTTAGACTATTCCAAAAACTTAATAAACCAAGAAATACTGCAGGCCCTTTATAGTTTAGCAGATAGCCAAAAAGTAGCTGAAAAGCGCGATGCTATGTTCGCTGGCAACATTGTTAATTACACGGAAAAAAGAGCGGTATTACATACTGCTTTACGCAACTTTTCCGGTGAACCCGTGTTGGTTGATGGCGAAGATGTTATGCCAGAGGTTTTAGCCACACAAGATAAAATTAAAGACTTTGTTCATTCGATTCATTCTGGCGAGCACCTTGGTTACACAGGCAAAACAATCAAACATATTGTGGCTATTGGTATTGGTGGCTCATTCTTAGGCCCTAAAATTATGTCAGAGGCGTTAAAGCCATACTGGCACAAAGGTATTTCAGTACACTACGTGGCTAATGTGGATGGTTGTCATATCCAAGATGTGTTAGCTGATCTTGATCATACCGATACCTTAGTAGTCATGTCTTCGAAGTCTTTCACTACCCAAGAAACTCTGCAAAACACACTGACTGCAAAACAATGGTTTCTTGACCAAGGTGGTAGTCAGAAGGATATTGCTAAGCATTTCGTGGCCGTTTCATCTAACGTCAAGGCGGCTGTCGAATTTGGCATGGACGAAAATAATATTTTCCCTATGTGGGATTGGGTTGGCGGCCGCTATTCATTATGGTCAGCCATAGGTTTACCGATTGCGTTAACCGTTGGATACCAAAATTACCGTGAATTACTCGAAGGCGCTTACCAAATGGATTGCCATTTCAAAGAAGCACCAGCAGAGCAAAACCTCCCCATGTTATTAGGCCTACTTGGCGTTTGGTACACCAATTTCCACGCTGCGCAAAGTCATGTTCTACTGCCTTATTATCATTATCTACGTGGTTTTCCAGCGTATGTCCAACAGTTGGATATGGAAAGTAATGGCAAGAGCGTAGCGGGTTTAAATGAACAAATTGACTATGCAACAGGACCCGTTATTTGGGGAAGTGAGGGTACCAATGGTCAACACTCGTTTCATCAATTAATTCATCAAGGAAAAGTACTGATCCCTGCTGATTTTATGTTCCCGTTGAGAGTAAACAATCAAGATGACACTCACCACGCAATGCTAGCCTCTAATTGTTTTGGGCAGACCCAAGCACTGATGCAAGGTAAAACCTATGAAGAGTGCTACGCTGATTTAGAGGGTGCCAATTTAGATGAAGAAACTCGTCAGTCTTTAGCCACCCATAAAACCATGCCCGGCAACAAACCAAGTAATACCTTATTATTTGATCAACTAGATCCTAAGACGCTAGGGGCCTTAGTTTGTATGTATGAACACAAAGTGTTTGTGCAAGGCGCGATTTGGGGTGTGAACTCATTTGATCAATGGGGTGTTGAACTTGGAAAAGTTTTAGGTAACCAAGTGTTAGACAAATTGGTTAATAGCGATGCACAATTGGATTTTGACAGTTCTACTAATCAACTGATTTCCGCGTTTAGAGCTGCCAATAACAATTAGTTTTTTTCCTCTATAAGTAGGATTTGCTGTTGCTTAGTGCACACAGCAAATCCTTTCCCACCTCGTTCCTTAGTTTGCATGAAAACCCTGCAACTTGTTCACTTTAAAGGCAAAAACCACTTTTTTGTCATCAAAAGTTCATGTTTTATTAACAAAAACTAAAACTAATAGTTTTATTTTGGTAGCGCCTGTGATAAAAAATTACTCGGTTAGGAAACTAAAGCAGGAAATCTTGGTTGACTAACTAGCCTTATTTGCGCCAAAAACAATAAATGGAGACGTAAAGTGGATACAAAAAAATTAATGTCAATGATTGACAACGAATCCCGCCCATCAAAAACTAAAAGCAAAAAGCGTAAGTGGAGAGAAATAGAAGCGATTCAAGATCGCTATAAACTGAGAAAAGAACTCGAAGATATGGACATGTCTTTAGAAGCAGAATTAGCTAACCTATAAACGATAAATCAAAGCCCCACATTGTGGGGCTTTTTTTATCACTATAGATTTTAGTCAATCTGCCAATTTATTGGAGATTGTCTTTGGCTAGTCAGTATTTTATTGGTCTGGGAGAAGTGTTTACATCCTAGAAAGCCTCGATGTGCTGACAACGGCGATGGATGCGGTGCCCTAAGTATGTGGTGGCGATTTTGGTCTACCAATTGCCCCTTCTTTTGACTATGGCTGCCCCACAGTAAAAAGACTAGCCCCTGACGGTGTTGGTTTAATTGACTGATCACATTATCGCTGAATATTTCCCAGCCAATTTTTGCATGGGAGTGGGCTTTGCCCTGCTCTACAGTTAATACCGTATTGAGCAATAACACATCTTGTTTCGCCCATTGAGTCAAATTGCCATGGGCCGGTATTGTAAAGCCTTCAATATCCTCAGCCAGTTCTTTGAATATATTTCTCAATGATGGCGGGATTTTAACGGTTGATTCTACCGAAAAACTTAAACCATGAGCTTGTCCCGGGCCGTGGTATGGATCTTGACCTAAGACGACAACCTTAACATCCGTAAAGGGAGTCATTTTAAAGGCGTTGAAGACAAACTCATCTGGCGGATAAATTATTTTACCCGCGCCACGTTCACTGGCAATAAACTGTTCTATGTTTTGGAAATAAGGCTGTTTTTTCTCAGCCTCAATAATTTCTTTCCAAGTTAGCATTTACGCTTGTAGAGTCTTGAATAAATGAGCCTTTAATTGCTCATAATCATTAGCCAAGTCTACCGAGAAGCTCTCTTTACCAGCACAGTCAGCCAAAGGTTGAGGCAAACTAATAGGCTGCCCCAGTACATTCTCAACACTTTCTCTAAATTTCGCTGGGTGAGCAGTACCTAAGAAAATACCGGTTTCACCTGGCTCAATAAAACGTGTTAACGATTTATAAGCGATTGCGGCATGGGGCTCACTCACATAACCAAGTTGAGCCAATTGTTTCATAGCAACCTGAGTGTAATCTTCATCTACCGCATCACCCTGCAACATTTCTTTGTCAATTAAACCACGTTCGATTAGGGCTTCGATTCTTGGCCAGTTGTTTGGTTGGCTCACGTCCATAGCATTGGATAAAGTAGCAACTGTCGCTTTTGGATCCCAGTCACCGGTTTTCAGGTAACGGGGAACCGTATCATTAGAGTTAGTCGCCGCAATAAAACGTTTGATAGGTAGGCCCATCACTTTAGCAATCATCCCTGCGGTTAGGTTACCAAAGTTTCCGCTTGGTACAGAAATCACGACGTTTTCACGCTCTTCTTCTGACAACTGAGAAATCGCTTCAAAGTAATAACAAACCTGGGCCAGCAAACGACTGATGTTAATTGAATTAGCCGAGTTTAAGTGCAAGCCTTGACGCACTTCAATATCATCAAAGGAAGATTTGACTAATTGTTGGCAAGCATCAAAGTCGTCTTCAATGGCAACAGTGTGGATATTGTCGCCAAGTGTTGTGAACAGCTTTTCCTGTAGCAGACTAATTTTGCCTTTAGGATACAAAATCACCACATTAATATTGTCTAATCCATGAAATGCATGGGCAACAGCCGCACCAGTATCTCCTGAGGTCGCGGTAAGGATAGTAATAGGCTCACCTTTTGCGATGACAGACAAGACTTGCGCCATAAAGCGGCCACCAAAGTCTTTAAACGCCAATGTTGGCCCATGGAACAATTCAAGACTGTAGATACCGTCAGTCACTTTTGCCAAGGGAGCTTCGAAAGCAAACGCTTTTTCGACAATACCTTGAATTTCAGCTTTGGAAAGCTCATCGCCAATTAACTTTGACAATATTTCCACTGAACGGGGAACGAATGGCATATCCAAGATTGCTTGGATATTTTCGAACTTAGGAAATTCCTTTGGAAAATATAGCCCTTGGTTTTTACCTAAGCCTTTTTTTACCGCTTCAGCGAAACTAACTTGATCGCTGTCATCTTTTAAATTAAACAATTCCACTTAATTACTACCTTTATTTTATCGGTTTACCAGCGTCTTAGGGCTGGTTTATGAGACCACCGCACCTTGCGTATCAATCTGGCAAATATGACTAAAACCCGTGTCATTCTGAATATAATTTTCAGATAACCAATTTTGAATACCTTGTGCTTTCTCTAAATTATTACAAACTGCAAATACAGTTGGGCCCGAGCCAGAAATACCGAAGGCTAAGCCACCATTGTTCATTACATAATCTCTGCTTTCATCAAATTTGGGTAACAAAGACTTACGATAAGGTTCTGCCAACACATCCTTCATCACTGCAGCGGCTAAAGCTTCGTCTTTTCGATAACTTGCATCCACAAACACGGCCAGCTGCTGACCAAAGGTGATAGTCTGCACCATGGGGATTTGCTTGGGCAAAATGTCCCTCGCTGCAGCCGTTGAAACACTGATCCCTGAATAACAAGCTACCCAATACCAATTTTCAAAAATCGGTAACGACAACGCTATTTTGTCTGACTGGCTATTCATCAAAGTTAAACCGCCCACAAAACAAGGTGCTACATTGTCGTAATGCACACTTCCGCTAATTTGTCCTTCCAATTCACCCATCATCAATAGTAACTCGTTTGCTTCGAAAGGTTCATCAAAAAACTGATTTAAACCGTGCAACGCAGCGACTATCGAACTGGCACTTGAACCTAGGCCACTGCCAATGGGTAAGTTTTTGTGTAATACCATTGCCACTTCCGCACTTGGCAATTCACGTTCATGCAATTTTTTAGTGAATAAAGTGTAGCAGTGAAAAACAATATTTGATTGTGGATCTGCAGGCAATTTATCCGCAAAGCGTCCTTCAACTTTTAGACTAAAGGTATCCGCAGCGCTAACCTCCACTTGATCGCCCAAAGGACTTCCATCAATAGGGGTTAATGCTGCACCTAGTAAGTCGAAACCTAGACTAACATTGCCAATTGATGCAGGCGCGTAAGCTGTCATGCTTTTATTCATCGTTTAGATATCCTGTTTCCATGGCATAGTACGAAGTACATCAGCAAACACACCAGCGGCGGTAACTGTTGCGCCGGCGCCATAACCGCGAATAACATAGGGAATAGGCTGGTAATAATGACTATGAATCGCTAAGGCATTTTCCCCTTCTTTAATTGCATATAAAGGGTGGGTGTTATCAACGGCTTTTAACGCAACTTTACATTGGCCTTTTTCAATTGAGCCAACATAACGTAAAACTTGTCCTTTGCTTTTGGCTTCTTCAACCAGTTTTAAATAGTGGCCATCCAAGCTAGGTAGGTTAGCCATAAAGTCATCGATACTGCCACTGGCATCAAAAGAGTCTGGAAGTACGGATTCTATTTCAATATCGCTTAGTTCTAACTCTAGATCTGACTCGCGAGCCATGATTAAGAGCTTTCGCGCCACATCCATACCCGATAAATCGTCCCGAGGGTCAGGTTCGGTGAAGCCATTTTGCTTGGCTATTTGAGTGGCCTCTGACAATGTATGGCCTTCATCTAACTTACCAAATACAAACGATAAAGAACCCGATAAAATACCTTCAAAGCGTTTTAATTCGTCACCTGCGTAAATCAACTTTTGCAAGTTATCGATTACCGGCAATCCAGCACCAACCGTTGTTTCATATAAAAATTGGCGATTTGTTTCCTGAGCCATAGAACGCAGTTTTTTGTAGTAGGCAATATCGCGAGTGTTGGCTTTTTTGTTAGGGGTCACAACATGGAAACCAGCAGACATAAAGTCGGCATATTGACCGGCAATATTTTCGTTACTCGTACAGTCCACAATAACTGGGTTAATCAGACTGTTTTGCTTAACAAATTCATTCAAATTTTCAACCGATAAGGTTTTGTCTGAGTTATCTAAATCAGTTTGCCACTCCCCTTGCAGATCAATGCCACCAGCTTGCAACAACAATTTACGACTATTGGCTACGCCGTAGACTTTTAAGCTAATACCACGCTCAAACAAAGGTTGTTGTTGGCGAGCCATTTGTTGCAATAGTTCTTTCCCTACGTTGCCGCACCCCACAAGGAAAATATCAATGGAGTGGGTATTCGAGAAAAAATTCTGATGTACAACCTTCACTGCTTCTTTTGCACGGTGACTCTCAATTACCGTAGAAATTGAGCGCTCAGATGAGCCTTGAGCAATAGCGACATTGTTGACTCTTGCTTGAGCCAATGAACTGAAGAACTTGGCTGCTAAGCCCTTTGAATGACGCATACCATCTCCAACTAAAGTGACAATTGCTAATTCATGGCGAACTTCGATGGGATCTAATAAGTTGTTCGCTAATTCCAACGCAAACGCATCTTCTAACAGATTTTGAGCTTTTTCAGCATCTTTGCTGTGAATACAAAAGCTAATGCTGTATTCAGAAGATGACTGGGTAATTAAGCTGATAGAGATATTCGCATTCGACATGACTTCAAACACACGACTGGCCATGCCAACCATACCTTTCATACCTGGGCCAGCGACATTAAACATAGTCATATCATCAAGATGAGATATCCCTTTAACACTGGTCCAAATTTCACTCGAGTCTTTACCGATTAATGTCCCAGGAGCAGCGGGGTTTAAGGTATTGCGAATCAAACAAGGAATATGGTGTTGGGCGATTGGGCCAATGGTTTTCGGGTGCAGAACTTTGGCTCCAAAATAAGAAAGTTCCATGGCTTCTTGATAAGTAAGTTTATCGAGTAACACGGCACCATCTACTTGGTTGGGATCGGCATTGTAAACCCCGTCCACGTCTGTCCAAATTTCACAACACTCCGCATCTAAGCAGGCGGCAAGGATAGCTGCGGAATAATCAGAACCATTGCGACCAAGGGTCACTTTTTCGCCTTCAGCGTTAACTGCAACAAAGCCCGGCATAATCAATATTTCAGATTTATCATAAACAAAGTCTGAAAAGCGCGCTTTGCTCACTGCAACATCAGCAATGCTATCTAAATACTCGCCTTCAGCAACAATATAATTAACAGGGTCAATAATGTGATTTTTTTGGCCAAGTGCGTTTAATATTTCGCTAAAAATATTCACACTAACATATTCGCCCATACTTAAAATTTTAGCGGTAATTTGGTCTGGGGCACAACGAAGTAACTGAATGCCATCTAAATGCTGTTTCAACTCAACTAAAATAGTGTCAATAAAGCTGCTTAAACGGGCTTTACGAAAAGCGGGTAATTGGTTAGCGAGATCGCTAGCAATACCATTTAACGTCATTTCTAGTTTGGCATACAATTCGCCAAAATCGTTCCCTGCACTCGCTTGTTCACATAACAAGGATAATGCGTTGGTCACTCCCTTAGGAGCCGATAAAACCACTGCTGCACCGTTTTCTTCATGGCTAGCTAAGCTTATGTCTTTGACCGACAAATAACGTTTAGCATCAGCCATAGAAGAGCCACCAAATTTCAACACCTTCATTTATTGCTCCTGTTTACTTCTGTTCCGCTGCTTGAGATTACATTCTAATTTTATACTTCAGCCTTTCCCTCACACTGCGGCAATATAATTGCGCCCAGTGACAAAAGTAGGCAAATAATTTTGCTATAAATAACAAAAAGCCCGCTTGAGTCGCGGGCTTTTTTTAAATTTCTTTAAGCACTAGCCAGCGACCAACTCGTTTGAGGTGGTAATCATAATCATGCCGATGGTGCTTATTATTATTTTCATGTGGCTCAATTTGCCGTATAGACGTCTATATGTCAACCGTCAAAGGGCGATTTGTTGTTGATTTATGCCGATCTATTTACTCTAAGGTAGAATTAAACGGATTGAACCGACTATAAACAACACTTTCGGGTTAAATAACCACCCAAAAACCAACTTTGCCCCATAACTGACTTGTTTATTGTGCAAACACTGGATTCAGTTCAGTTCGATAGAATGTGTTACTGGCTTTATAAGCCTGAAAATGGCCCTTCGACCATTATAGAGTCATTGAGAGAAGATAGTTAAGATAATCAATTTCACCTAATATTGATGTGAATCATATATTTGCAGCTATTTTGTCGCTAGTATAACAACTAACAAATAGTTCATATTGATAATGATTAAGGAGCAATTATGTATAAAACAATTTTGTGTGCAATAGAGGCATCAGCAGAAGGGAAACAAGTTCTGGCCAAAGCAGCTGAAATGGGAGAGCTTTATGGCAGCAAATTAATTGTTATGCATGTTTTACCATACAAATTATTGCCTAAGGATTATCAGAAAGAATTAAAAGACGAAATATCGCCAAAGATTGAAGGGTTATGCGCTGATTTCAACGTTCCTAAAAAGAATCGCATTATCAAGGTGGGTAAACCTTATGAATTGATATGCAATGAAGCCATTAAGAGAAAGGCGGATTTAATCATGTTAGGAACACATTCTAAAAAAGGGATTCAAGCGTTAATAGGTTCAACTGCTAATGGGGTTGCTAACTATGCTGACTGCGATGTGTCATTAGTGAGAATCGCAAAACCCGCTCATTAGGCACAGAAATAAATGCAATCATTTGTTACCTACAAATTTGTGGGTAACAAATAGTATGCTGGGTAAAACAATGGCAATCGATAATCATCTTTGCTCTAACCGAAGCTGATATTTGTTTAAGAAAAGCGTTTAGCTAAATCTAAAACTTACTTAGTATTTTCTCCTATCCCATAACAATTCAGTTATAAAACCCACTGTCGTAATTTAATGATAAGCCACTAGGGTCACTTAATTGTAGCTTTGGTATTCAATGGCTTATTAAATCAAATACGATTGTGTTGTTTTTTTGATCCTAACCAAAGGCTTATTTATTGCAGATTACTCTTAAATTCCTTTGCAAGTTGGATGAAAAACTCAACTTTTTGCGGTTCAATATCTTTAAGCATAGTATCGAATACTTGCTTTTCGATTGTATTAAATTTGTCGAGGTACGTTTTTCCTTGGCCAGTTAAAGACAAAATTTGACTACGCCCATCGTTTTTGTTGCTAGTTTTAACCACCAACTGCTGATTTACGAGCTCTTTAATCAAGCGATTAATTTGCGCTTTGTCTCGAGACATAAAAGTGGCCAACTTTTGACCGGTGCAATCTTCAATTTTAGAGATCACCTTCAGGGACTTTAAATGCATTGGTGATAAGTCTGAATCCAATTGTTTAACGCCCTCAATGATATTCGTGCGCACGGTCCGAAAAAGACTAAAAAGCGCTTCATTTAATTCCATTATTTCTCCACATGTAAAAACTCCTGATACATTTGGTTGACATTATCAATCAAAATCAATATAGTAGACTTTATCAACCTTATTCCATTGGGTACGAAAATGCAACTAGAGTTCAAAAAACACTGACGATATTCACTATTCTCAGTACGTTCGTTGGCTTGATAACAGCGATTATGACATAGCTAAACTTGCAGACAACTCAGATTCATCAAAAGCAGTACTCGGACTTTTGAAGGCTGTGCTATTGGGATCTGCAACCGCAATAGGATTAACCTTCGCCTGCATAATGGTGTTTGTGATCCGCTCCAAGTTACAACAATGTTTAGCACCACCATTAACTTAAAAATCACTCTTAAAGGAGAATTATATGGGTCCCAAAATGCGTATGACAACGGTAGAATCGGTAATTGATTTATCGCCTCACATGAGACGAATCATTTTACAGGGTGACGAGCTTGAAGACTTCCCTGATGATAAAAAAAGCGCCCACGTAAAAGCGATCTTCCCAAATCCTAATTCAACGGAAAAAATGCCTAAACTAGGTATGTATATAGGCTTTAAGAAGTGGATGCGCTCATATACTGTGCGCGAATTTGACAAACAGAACCGTCAATTAACCCTCGACTTTGCGGTTAATGATCACCAAGGATTAGCCAGTAATTGGGCATCTAATGCTAAATCTGGAGACTTTCTGGGAATTGCTGGACCGGGAGAGGTTAAACATACAGATTTAAATGCCCCTCAGCATCTTTTCTTTGGTGATATAACTGCTTTACCCGCTATCGCAGCAACATTGGAGCAATTACCGGTTGATGCTAAAGGTAGCGCGTGGATCCAAGTACCTGATGAAGCAGATAAACAACAATTCAATGCACCTACCGGTATCGAGATTAATTGGTTGGTCACGCCTGATAAGTTAACCGAAGGTTTTTTATTAGGATTGTCATCGCAGCCGACAGATATACAAGAAACGGCGATTTTTATTGGGGCTGAAGCCAAGATCGTGAGGCAATTAAAGTCTTACTTAAATGAATATTGCCATTATGATAAAAGTAGATTGTATGCAAGTGCCTATTGGAACCAAAAAAAGTAATACTGTCTCGGTGGGTACTTTGACTAAAAATGTCAGGTAAACTATATGCCAACTTCAACACTTCACCATTAAACAAGTAGTTTTAGATGGCCTTTGATACGCAAGCAATCAACAAACAACGTCAGAACTTAACGGACTATGATGAAATCTGGTTGTTCGGTTATGGCTCATTAATTTATAAAGTGGACTTTGATTTCATAAGCAGTGAATATGCGCACATTTTTCATTACGAGCGCCGCTTTTGGCAAGGAAGTCATGACCATAGAGGGACTCCAGAGCGCCCCGGAAGAGTGCTAACCTTGTGCCCTAGCAGTGGAAAAAAGTGTTTTGGACGTGCGTTTAAAGTCAACCACGACGTTTTCGAGCACTTAGATCATCGAGAGAAAAATGGGTATCTGCGCCATGAAATACCTATCCATCTATCAGATAACCGAACAGTCAAAGGTTTGATATATCTTGCCAGTCCTGACAATGCGGCTTACTTAGGCGAAGCCAGTATAAAAGATATTGCAACGCAAATTTTCAACTCATCTGGACCAAGCGGATTGAATCGCGACTATGTTTATGAACTTGCTGCAGCGCTAAGAGAGCATGATGAAGTTGACAAACATGTGTTTGAAGTCGAAAAAGCACTTATCGCCATGGCTTAATAGTTAAGTATCAGCGCTATGATTCAACATTTCATAGGAATAAAGCCCAGCCGACAAACGTGTTTGCATATCTCAACGAAATCACAGAACCGGTAGCTCGGGCTTCAGCCCGATATATTAGCCGAAGCAATCCATCGACTAGAAATATTTCTCGAATGAAGTCTAGCCTAAAGGTGAGCGCGGAATATAAGGGTGCGACAATATGTCGCATTTTAGAGGGCTAACTGCCTCGCTATACTAACGTTAAATCACACTTAAAAGGTTCAAATTGGTGTCAGTAACGTCCAGTAATCTAAGCATTTCCCAGAAACTTTCCCCTATCGCACTAGTCATCGGTGCGTGTTTCTTAACTTCTCCTGTATATGCAAATGACGAAACCGAAATTGTAGAAGTAATAGGCTATAAACCTCAAGATAAAGTGCTTTTGGGTTCACCAGAAGCTCTACTAGAACAACAAGGTGTGCGCTTTTCGGCAGCAGGTGGAATGTCCAGCTTACCGGTACTCAACGGTATGATGGGAGATCGCGTTAAAGTGCTGGTAGATGGTGCAGATGTTACCGCAGCCTGTGCAAACCATATGAATCCTCCGCTATCCTATATTTCTGCCAATCAAATCAAGACGATTTCAGTAATTGCTGGCATTTCACCGGTAAGTTCGGCAGGAGACAATATTGCCGGTGTAATAGAGGTGAACACCATAAATCCACAGTATAACGACAGTGAAAATATAGGCTGGCAATCGGGTTATGCTTCGGCGGAGTACCGCAGTGTTAACGATGCCATGCTAATTGGTTTAGGTATGCACTTGTCAAGTGATTCAATCAGTCTGGATTATCAAGGTGCCTATGAAGATGCATCAAGTTATGATGATGGCAATGGTGACCAAGTGCGCGATACACTATACAGAGCACAAAACCATGCGCTAACTGCAGCTTTCAAAGACCAGTATCAGCAACTGGCAGTTAAACTAACCCATCAATATATCCCTTTTCAGGGCTTTGCAAATCAATACATGGATATGACTCACAACCAAAGTTATGGGCTAACCACACAATATTTACGTGAGTTACAAAATGGCGATTTTCAAGCACAATTCAATTGGCACCAAGTTGAACATCGGATGGGCTTTTTTACGCCAGAAAAAACGGGCATGATGCCGATGAATACTGAATCTGATGACTACAGTGCGAAATTACGCTGGCGTGTCCCTACCTCCGACAACCAAACCTGGTTAGCTGGTGCAGAATGGTTTGCTTATCGAATTGAAGATTGGTGGCCGGCGGTTGCCGATTCTGCAATGATGGGACCCAATGATTACCACAATATTCATGATGGTGAGCGCGACCGCCTGGCAATCTACGCTGAAAGTATTTCCCAGCTGGCCAACCAATGGACAATCTCTGCAGGAGTGCGGGTTGAACATGTTACAACCGATACCGGTGAAGTGCAGTCATACAGTACCATGTCGATGATGGGCATGCCGAATGCGGATTATGCAGCTAGCCTGACATTCAATGCAGCAGATCGAGATCGTTCAGATACATTAGTGGATATATCCTTATTGGCATCCATTCCCCTTAATAGCCAACAAACTTTAGAATTGGGTATAGCACGCAAAAACCGCGCACCAAACTTATACGAACGTTATAGCTGGGGCCGCGGCAGCATGGCTATGATCATGATTGGCTGGTTTGGCGATGGTAATGGCTATGTGGGAGACATTAATTTGGCCCCTGAAACGGCAGTAACCTTTAGTGCTGGATACCAATACGCTAGTGCCGATGAAAGTTGGCAATTTTCCATTAATCCTTATTACACTAAAATAAGTGATTATATTGATGCACAAGTTATTGGTAGCTTTAGTGCCTTTGGACAAACAGACAACCCTGATGCCACCCGCAACCTGTTGCAGTTCGGTAATACCGAGGCCACGCTTTATGGGGTGGATATCCAAGCGCGAAAACAAATTGCAGACGATGCCACATGGGGTCAGTGGAACCTACAAACCGAATTTAGCAGTGTCCGAGGTTCCCGTGACGATAGTGGCGAAGATCTTTATCAAATTAACCCCATAGAAGCTAAACTGAGTTTGCAGCACAAGTTAGCTAATTGGCAAAACAGCGTGAGCGTACAGTGGGTAGACAGCAAAGAGCGTGTTGATGCTCGTCGACTTGAAAATACCACCGATAATTACACATTAGTAGATATCGCAAGTCAGTATCATTGGCAACATATAACCCTAAGTGTGAGTGTCAATAATCTGCTAAATGAATACTATGAATTGCCGCTAGGTGGCGTCAGTGTTGCAGATATTAGAATGGGTGAAAGCACTGATTTTGCGCAGCTACCTGGTAAAGGTCGCTCAATTAACCTTGGCCTTCGTGCTAGTTTTTAATCTGAAACAATAGGGAAATAGACAATTGCAGTGAAGATGTCGCCGCGCTATCAGTGGCGACATCCACCAGCGAATCAAAGTGGCTTAGTTTGTTTCTTGGTCTCGAATATATTCATTGAGTTTTGCTTCTGCTTCATCGCCAAACAGAATATGGCAGGCTTCTAACAAACCGGGAGAAGACAAAATTTCTTGTTGCGATAACACCAACCAAATCGTTGCTAAATTTTTTTGTCTTCAGTAGCCGAAAAAGCCAAGATAAATACACTCCGCCTACCTAAAGATATCCGTATTATGCAAAGGGAAAACTTAACCTTTGTATTCAATTATGCCAGTGAGCCTCAATCTTTACCTACTAAGTTAGTCGATAAATTAGGACATTTTGTGTTAGGAAGTAAAAAGTTAGCACCATATGATCTGGCGATTATTCAACACGCAAATGAATAATGAAACCCCAAAGAGGTTTTATTAGCCAGAAAAACATGTCGTCATTATTATTTCAATTTTGACGACCGTTTTTTAATTAATATAGTCCAAAACGTGTTAACACATTTTGCAATTTGATTTTATCTACCGGCTTTTCGATAAATTCGAGTACGCCAAGTTTAGCCACTCTCGATTTCATTTCAGGCTGAATATTACCAGAGACAATAATTACGAAGACTTTGATGCAACGTTCATTTAACGTTTCTAAAACTTCAATGCCATTCATAGTGGGCATCATTAAATCAAGAATGAGTAAGGTAAATGAACCTTCGGTTAGTTTTTGAATGGCTTCTTGTCCATTACAAACACACTCAATCTGATTGACAAATTGACTAGGCAGACTGCGTGATACCATCTTGCGCGCTAACGCAGAATCATCACAAATTAATATTGAGAAGCTCACCATCTCACCTTTTATTGTTATTATTAGATAGTTTTATGTTTCAATAGACTTTTCTTCAACTTTATACTGTGACAGAAGTTATGCCAAGCACGCAACAAAAAGTGGCCTATCAGATACTTTATGGTTTTGAGAAAAACTATCGCTGGTTTTGTAGAATTACCTCAGGGGCAAAACAACGTTTTGAGCAAGCGCAGTGGCAGGCGACTCAACTGGCAGTAAAAGAGCGCATTTCTATTTATGAGCAAAGTTTGGCGGATACGATTTCTGAAGTGTATGCCCTAATTAATCCGCGCCAGCAAAGCCATGAATTCTGGCAACAGGTAAAACGCTTTTTTGCCCTTCAATTAGAACACCATCCACAATACGAATTGGCCGAAACCTTTTATAACTCAGTAATTGGCAGGCTTTACAAACACAATAAAATTGATGACGAGATCATGTTCGTGTTACCCAGCCGATGTTATATCCCTGGTCAAGATAAACATAAAGTCGTGAATAGTTTCGATACCAGTGGAACAGTTGGTTCGCTAATGGAGGCGATTTTAGCCATGTACCGCTTCACTATTCCGTATGAAAATAAACAAAGTGATATTCATCAACTTGACCAAGCACTTAGATCTCGACTTAACACAGAGCAATTAGCTTCAGTGCATACTGTTGAAATTTTAAAGCCTGTATTTTTTCGCGGAAAGGCTGCGTATTTGATTGGTCGCATATGTATGCCCGATGAAACCCTACCATTCGTAATTGCTTTATTGATCAGTGAGAAAAAAGAACTTCAGGTAGATGCCTTACTAACCAGTAATAAAGATCTCAGTGTCATCTTTGGTTTTGCCCGCGCTTATTTTATGGCAGATACCCTGTATCCGGCTGAAATTGTTGCGTTTCTACAAGAATTAATGCCCAACAAAAAGAATTTCGAATTGTATATGTCGATTGGTCACTACAAACACGGTAAAACCGTATTCTATCGAAATTTTTTGCAGCACTTAGACAATACCCAAGACCAATTTAGCATTGCACCCGGCATTCGCGGCTTGGTAATGGCGGTTTTTCATTTACCCTCATACGGCGTTGTTTTTAAAATTATAAAAGATGAATTTCCAGAGAGTAAAAGAGTCACTCGCGAACAAGTTAAAGAATGCTACCGTTTAGTCAAAACCACAGACCGCGTAGGACGAATGGCAGACACCCATGAATACGTTAACTTCAGACTGCCAAAACACCGAATAGAGCCAGCATTGCTAGAAGAGTTGCAAGCAGTAGCAGGTAAAAATATAGAAATAAAGGACAATGAAGTCATCATCAAACACGTTTATATAGAACGTAAAATGACGCCCTTGAATATTTTCTTGCAAACTGAAACTGACGAAACAAAAATTCACAATGCGATTAATGACTTGGGGTTATGCATTAAACAAATTGCGGCAGCTAATATATTCCCTGGTGATATGTTGCATAAGAATTTTGGGGTTACCCGCCACGGCCGCGTCATTTTCTATGATTACGATGAAATTTGTTTGATGAATCAGCGCACCTTTAGAGAGCTTCCCAAGTCAGATGACCCTTTTGCCATGGATACCCTATCAGTGTCTCCAGAAGACGTTTTTCCTGAACAGTTCGAACATTTTATTGTCGGAAAACGCCATTTGAAGGATCTTCTAAAAAAACTCCACCCTGACCTAATGACGGCACAATATTGGATTGAAGCACAAAAAAAAGCGGCAACAGGGACAGTGCAACACTTTACGCCTTATAGTTCAGAATTGCGTTTTAAACGACAGTAGACAGCAAGTGAATATAGCCCAAATGCCAGCAACGATGACGAGTAGATTAACTGAGAAACTTGGCATTCAGTTACCATCAGCAGAACAAAAGTTAATATTGAACTGGAAAAATGACCATGCGGTGAGTGTTTGGATTAAACGGGATGATTTAATCCATCCGATTATTTCAGGCAATAAATGGCGGAAGTTGAGTAAAACGTTGTTAAGTTCAGCCCAATCACCACCAGCAAACATTATCAGTTTCGGGGGCGGACACTCTAATCATTTACATGCATTGGGTTTTTGTTGTCACAAATTGGAAATTCCTCTCGTGGCAATCATCAGAGGGGATTATTCACAACATATGACACCCATGCTAAACGACCTCAAACGCTGGGGCGCAACAATTGAATGGGTCAATAAAGTCACTTATGCTCAACGAACTGAGGCGAGTTACTTAGAGCATTTAAAAGGCCGGCATCCCAATTCATTAATTATTCCAGAAGGCGGCTCTCATTTCGAAGCCTTAGATGGGGTTGCTGGCATAGTGACAGAATTAACCCAAGAATATGACGTGATAATTGCCCCTGTCGCCAGTGGTGGAACTTTGGCTGGGTTGATTCAAGGAGTACAAAATAAACCCAGCAAAGTATTAGGCATAGGCGTATTAAAGGGACATGACTATTTGTACCAATTGGTTAATCAGTTTTTGCCAAAACAGGGGAAACAACAACCCTCGGAGCAAGCAGCTTGGCAGATCAATTCAGATTTTCACTTTGGCGGATATGCTAAAACAACACCTGAACTAGTTACTTTCTGTGAACAATTTGAGCAAGATACCCATATAGCACTAGAACCAATTTATTCAGGTAAGCTGTTTTGGGGATTACGTCATCTCATTGAAAATAACCATTTTCCTCAAGGGAGTAAAATCCTTGCTTTGCATACCGGTGGCTTGCAAGGTAAACGTGGACAGCAACCCGCAAAGACAATAAGGAAACAAGATGCAATGGACTGAATGGCTCGCTGGCTTCGCTGGTGCTTCACCAATCGAGTGGATAGCAACTGTCAGCGGATTCTTATGCGTATTTTTGATTATTAAACGTAGTATCTGGTGTTTTTTCTTCGGTTTTATTCAAGTGAGTTTATACAGCTATATTTTTTATGATGTAAAGCTCTATTCCGACATGCTTCTGCATCTTATCTATGTGGGTTTTCAGGTTTATGGGTATTGGATTTGGTCGAAAAACTTAGATGACGGTGGTCATGTGGTAGTTCATCGCGGGAGTAATAATCTCTATGTGCAAATATCTGTGTTAGCCATTATTGCCACTGTCTTGTGGGGATGGTTTATGGCCAGCAATACAGATGCCAGCCTCCCCTACTTCGATGCATTCACCACTTGTGTCAGTTTAATCGCCCAATGGTTAATGTCACATAAGAAGCTGTACAACTGGAGTTTTTGGATTGTAGTTGATGTAGTAGCTATTTGGGTTTATTGGCAGAAAGCTTTATACCCTACCTCTGTGCTCTATTTATGTTTTTTAGTGATGGCCTGTATTGGTCAGTATCAGTGGTGGCGGATTTACCACAAAAATTCCAAGCAGTTCGCTTAACTGACTTGGAATAGCGCAATAAAGTGTCTATATTTTTGCATTCGCCTATTGCGTCTTTAGCTAGCAGTGTTAGCATGCGCAAAATTTTCAGCTTGGATAAAAGGAAGCTTATATGTCTCGTGTTTTGATCATCGGTGCTGGCGGCGTTGCTGCAGTTACCATAAAAAAATGTGCCCGTATGCCAGAGCACTTTGACGAAATCTATTTGGCCAGCAGAACGGTGTCCAAATGCGAAGCTTTGCAAGCTGAAGTTGGCGCAGATCGCGTTAAAGGTGTATATGCTATTGATGCTGATAATGCCGCAGAAGTTGAAGCGTTAATCAATAAAGTTAAACCTGATTTACTTATCAACCTGGCACTTCCCTATCAAGATTTGCCAATTATGGATGCCTGTCTTGCCACCGGAACCAATTATTTAGATACCGCTAACTACGAGCCGAAAGACGAAGCTAAATTTGAATATTCATGGCAGTGGGCTTATCAAGACAGATTTAAAGAAAAAGGCATAATGGCGCTTTTAGGTAGTGGTTTTGATCCCGGTGTGACTAACGTTTATACCGCTTACGCTGCCAAACATTATTTTGATGAAATTCATTATCTGGATATAGTCGATTGCAATGGTGGCGATCATGGTCAAGCCTTTGCCACCAACTTCAATCCTGAGATTAATATCCGCGAAATTACCCAGCGAGGACGTTTTTGGGAAAATGGCCAGTGGAAAGAAACCGATCCATTGAGTGTTAGAGAAGACCTTGATTACCAAAATATTGGGGTTAGAGCCTCATATTTGATGTTCCACGAAGAACTGGAATCAATTGTAAAACACTTTCCTACATTGAAACGCGCACGTTTTTGGATGACCTTCGGTGATGCTTACTTGAACCACCTGAAAGTACTTGAAGGTATTGGCATGACCAGTATTGAACCCATTGATTTCCAAGGGCAACAAATTGTGCCCCTTGAATTCTTAAAAGCCGTGTTACCAAATCCTGGTTCACTGGCTGAAGGTTACACCGGCATGACTTGTATAGGCACTTACATCACAGGGGTTAAAGATGGCAAAGAAAAAACCATTTTTATTTATAACAACTGTGATCACGCTGCATGTTTTGAAGAAGTGGGGGCACAAGCGGTTTCCTATACGACAGGTGTACCTGCGATGATAGGTGCAGCGTTGATGTTAAATGGCACCTGGAAAGGTGAAGGTGTTTGGAATATGGAACAATTTGATCCCGACCCATTCATGGACATGCTAAATCAACATGGGCTACCTTGGCAGGTGCTAGAGTGTGAACAAAGCCCCTTTAAACGCTAATTGGGAGTAACACCTTGAGCGATATAATGTTAAACCCAGCGATCCCTTCACCATGCTATGTGTGTGAAGAATCTAAGCTTGAACATAATTTGCAAATAATGGAACGTGTACAGCGCGAAGCTGGGGTTGATATTATTCTTGCGCTCAAAGGGTTTGCCATGTGGTCGACCTTCGATTTAGTGGGTAAATACTTGAAAGGTTGCACCGCCAGTTCAGTTTGGGAAGCCAAACTTGCAAAATTTGAAATGGGTAAAGAAGTCCATGCGTTCTCTCCGGCATACAAACCGGCGGACATGGATGAATTATTGAATCTGGTTAATCACATTTCATTTAATAGTTTAGGTCAGTGGCAGCGTTATAAAGAGCAAGTTTTGGGTAGAGGTATCTCTGCGGGCATACGCTTGAACCCTGAACACCGGGAAGCAGAAACAGAGCTGTATGATCCTAGTGCACCAGGCTCGCGTTTAGGTATTCGAGTAGCTGACTTAGCAGGTGCTGACTTAAGTGGTATCGAAGGTTTTCACGTGCACAATTTGTGTGAATGTGACTCTTATGCCACTGAACGCACCTTGTTAGCGGTGGAAAAACGCTTTGCAAAATGGCTTCCAGATATTAAGTGGTTAAACTTAGGTGGTGGTCATTTAATGACTAAAAAAGGTTATAACCTGCAACACCTAATTGATACCTTAATCCAATTTAAACAGCGCCATCCGCACATTCATATTATTCTTGAGCCTGGTTCTGCTGTAGCGTGGCAAACTGGTTCTTTGGTGTCTGAAGTTGTGGATATTGTTGAAAACGAAGGGCAAATCGCTATTTTGGATATTTCCGCCACTGGGCATATGCCAGATGTATTGGAGATGCCTTACCGGCCAATGGTGACAGGTGCAGGAGAGCCTGGTGAAAAAGCGTTTGACTACAAGCTTGGCGGTAATTCCTGTCTTGCCGGTGACGTTATCGATACCTATAGTTTTGATCACAAGTTAGCTGTGGGCGAACGAGTTATTTTTGAAGATATGATCCACTATACCATGGTAAAAACCACGTTTTTCAATGGCGTTGAACACCCCGCGATAGGGATAATTCGAACAACAGGAGAGTTTGAGTTAATCCGTGAGTTTAACTACCAAGATTTCAGAAATCGTCTTTCATAGCCTTAATTAAGGATTATTGCTTTCCCACTTTATACCTGCGGCAATTAACTTCTAAGTTGCCGCATGCCTAATATAACCAATACTAAACCAGTTAAATGCATAAGTGTCACAGGTTCGTTTAACAGCTGATTAGATAAAATAATCGTAAATAAAGGTCCTACCGCTCCCACAATTGACGCTTTACTAGCGCCTATTCTTTTCACCCCTGCACTGATCATAAAAGACGGGATCAAGGTCATAAAAATGGCCACGATTAACCCTCCCATATATAGCTCAGTTGAGTAGTGCAATAAGTCCCCCACTCCCGCAGCATAAGAATGTATTAGCAAGGTAATACAAGCAGATATCATAGCTAAACAAACAAAACGTTGACTGCCAATTTGTCGGGAAAAACGTTGAGTGGCCACTAAATACCAAGCCGTTAAAATACTCGCAACAAATACCAGAAAACTGCCCAAATAAAGGTTATCACCACCGAAGGAAAGGTCTGCATAGAAAAACACAAAAATACCGGCATAGGACAATATCAGTGCTAACCAGACATTGCGGACTGGTTTTTCGTTTAAAAACCACCAACCAAATAAGATTGCCACTGCGGGATAACAAAATAGAATAATTCTCTCTAACCCGGCAGTAATGTACTGTAATCCTAATAAATCGAAATAACTGCCCAAATGATAACAAGCGATGCCCGCTGCACAACAAGCCAATAATTCCTTAGGACTGAGCGTTCCCCAACCGGTCTGTTTTAATGACCAAAATAGAATCAGCAAATAAAAGGGTAAAACAAACAACATGCGAAGGGTTTGCAATTCCAAAGGACCTATACCTAACTGATACAGGTATTTAATCATAATCGCTTTACTGGAGAATAGAATAGTACCTAGAACAACGAAGAAAATGCCCGGATCAATGCGTAGCATGAACGGCTTCAAATGAACGAGAATAATGTAGTCGGCGCTGATCATCTAAAATAATCGCTTCATAGCCGCGGGTCTGATTGATTAAATCTATGCCTTTTTTGACGCCTAATACAAACACCGCAGTGGATAAACCATCATTTAAGGTGCTTCTGGGGCCAACAACAGTCACACTTTGCACTTCACGGCTCGACTCACCACTTTTTGGAGAAAGAATGTGATGATAGCGTTTCCCACCCTCTTCAAAATACCTTTCATAATCACCAGAGGTAGACATGGCGATATTTTCAAGAGGCAAAACCACAGCTTGTTTTTGCCGATTTCGAGGGTCACGAATCCCCACTTTCCAAGGACGTCCATTGCGATCCCCTAACAACCCTGTGTCACCACCTGCCGTTACCAAAGCATGTTTAATTCCCATATTTTTAAGAATAGACAAAGCGTTATCTACCGCGTGTCCTTTAGCAATGCCCCCCAAATCTATTTTGACTTTTGGATGGGCAAAAGTCACGGTTTGCTGTTCAGGGTTTAACAATAGGTGTCGATAATTAATCGCATCCAACAAACCTTGAATGGTTTTAGTATCTGGCCGTTGTTTTTGTCGATAGTCATATAAATACCCCACACTGGCAAACGTAATATCGAATGCTCCCTGGGTTTCTTCTGAAAGCCCATAAGACAACTGCAATAGTTCAAACATCTCTTTGGAGACAGTGACTGGCGTATTCGCAGCCAAACGGTTTAATTTCGACAATTCGCTGCTGTCGATATAGGGGCTCATCAATTGATTTATACGCTGCATTTCTGCCATTACCGCATCCACAGCCGCGCGCCCCACCTCTGGAGATGCGGCCCAAATTTCAGTATGGATGTTAGTCCCCATAATGCCGCGACTGTCAGAATACCAAGCCCCCTGCTCACCCTCAGTGTTGTGAAGGTCTTTTTCTGACTGCCCATAAGCAAGATTGGAAAGCGTAATGTTCACCCCAACCCATAAATAAAGTAGGTAGCGAAAACGATGCTTCACATTACTCATTCAAGCTTAAACCATACTGATAGAGCGCATTTTTTTTAAGTCCATAGTGTGAGGCGGTAATAGCAGCGGCTTTTTTTAGAGGCAATTCTGCTAATAACGTTTTTAGTAGCTGCAAACTTTCTGCTGGCATTTCAGTATCATGCTTGGGTGCGCCAGCGACCATTAATACAAACTCTCCACGCTGATGGTTAGCATCTTCTAACAGCCAGGCTAACGCCTGGGCTGCGGTGGCCGAGTAAAATGTTTCAAACGCCTTAGTGATTTCTTTGGCTATGGTGATTTTGCGCTGTGCTCCTAACACTTCAATAATAGCTTCAACGGTATCGACGATACGCCGAGGACTCTCATAAAAAACCGTGGTTGCCGTTTCACTATTGAGACGCTCTAACACACTGTGTTTGGCCATCTGCTTGACCGGTAAAAAGCCGTGAAATAGGAATTGATCTGTGGGTAAGCCTGATGCACTTAATGCTGCAATCGCTGCACACACACCCGGAATAGGCACCACTGTTACACCTTGTTCAGTGCAACGATTGACTAAGTTATACCCTGGATCACTAATCAAAGGCGTACCCGCATCTGAAATTAAGGCGATATTCATGCCTCCTTTCAATTGTTCAATTAAGCGATCGGATATCAGTTTCTCATTATGATCGTGAACTGCCGTCATTCGAGTGCTTACTCCCCAATGTTGCAACAGCTTTTGACTATGCCGCGTATCTTCTGCAGCAATCAAATCTACGTCGTTTAATACTTTGATTGCGCGGTGCGTTATATCGTCCAAATTGCCAATGGGTGTTGAAACAATGAACAATGTGCCAGTTTTTGCCACTTATAATCAGCCTTTGATTGTTTTACGTCATTAGGCATTTTAAACTACCTAGAGATAAATGGGGTGGAAAATTTTGAGAGTATCAATGGGCAAGTTAAAATGGCTATTTGTTTATAGTGCTGTCACAGCATTATTCGGTTGTGGGTCGACACCTGAAATAACCAAAACAGCAGGAATTAAAGAGTCCAACTCACCGGTCACGCAACCACAAGAGGCGCAGCCTAAAGATCCCTATTTATATTTAGATGAAGCAAAACGCATATACGCTGATACAGGTGACAAATATCAGCGTAACCAAAGAATTTTACTGGCGGCTGAGTCTTACAAGCAACAAGGTCAATGTATACAAAGTGAGAAAATTGTACAGCTCACTATGCCTGAACTCACATCGCCGACTCTACGTAATCAAAGTCAAATTATATTAGCTGAATGTGAATTGGCAAAAACCCCTACCGATTGGGCCAAGATTGCCACATTGCAAGACCAAATAAATCAAAATATTAGCCACAAAAATCGTGTTCTATATATTCAATACAAACAATACGTGCACTTAAAACAGTGGCTCAATGCAGCACTAGTATTGAACCAAATTGAACCTGCAGAAAATCAGCAGGATAAAGATGTATGGTATTTGCTGCAAAGGTTGACTGAGACAGAGTTAGAAAATGCACTTCGCGCCCATTCAGAATTATCGCCCTGGATACAATTGAGCCTAATCGTTAAACGTTTTGGTTTACAACACCAGCAACTACAAACTGCTGTAAACGAATGGCAAACACGATTCGGTTCTCATCCTTTAAGCATTAACTTACCCCAAGAAGTCCAAATGGCCGTAAGTATAAGTCCCTTAGAAACCCACAGAATAGCGGTACTCTTACCTCTTTCTGGTAGATTATCGCAACAAGGTTTAGCCATAAAACAAGGTCTTCTGGCAGCCTATTATGGCAAGCAAAGTTCAATGCCCAGTGACACCAGGGACGACTTCCCTGCTCTACATTTTTTCGATATTGAAAGTAAGCCAATGGCTGAATTGGTAGCAGAAGTATCAGAATATGACGTGGTAATCGGACCTTTGGTAAAAGACAAGTTGGCTGAGTTTAGTCAATTAGCACCGCCAGAATTGAATATTATAGGCTTGAATAGACTTGATAACAGCAAGCTTGTATCTGAACCTGGAGTGATAGATCCATCTTCTTTGGATAACAACCAAAGTTTGGAACTAGCCACCCCAGAAATACAAGAATCAGCAAGACAGCAAGATGATAGCCAACCCGGAGTTCGCATCTATTTTGCACTGTCTCCAGAAGACGAAGCGGTACAGTTAGCCAACAAAGTGTTCAAAACCGGTGCTACTAGCCCCATTGTTGTCTCTCAACAAAGCGGTGCTCCTAAACGTATGGCCAATGCCTTTTTACAAACTTGGCAACAATTAACTGAAGGGGACGGGGTAGCCCCTGGGTTAGCAACGTTTACCGACAATAAGAGTATGCGCACCAGCTTAACCTCTTTGCTGGATGTCTCCCAAAGTAAAACACGTATAAACCAATTAGAAAGTATCACCAGTGAAAAAATTCATTCGGTTCCAAGGAACCGAAGAGACATTGATGCCATCGTTTTATTTGCATCGCCTGAACAAACAGAATTACTTAACCCGATAGTTGAAACTAGCTTAAGCCCTTTTAATGACAAGGCCGTCCCCGTATATGCTTCGTCTAGGAGCTACAGTAAGAATTTTAGTAATAATACCTTGCGGGATCTGCGAAATATTACATTTACCGATATGCCCTGGATGTTACCAGATGGAGAACATCAATCACTTAAAAGTGAAGTGGAAGCCATTTGGCCTAAACAAGACGATACCTTAAAACGTTTATTTGCTTTAGGCTTCGATGCGTATACGCTAGTCCCCGTTTTGTCTAGTTTAAAAGTATTACCTCAAGTCTCGGTCAAAGGCTTAACTGGCACTCTATCGGTTGACCAAAACGGCAATGTTATTCGCGTGCTTCCTTTTGGTAAAATTACGGAAAGAGAGGTGATATTGCTTGCAAAGGATTAAGCAACGTTTCGCAAGAACAACTGGACAGTTGTCAGAAATCAAAGCTCGCCAGTACTTGCAAGAAAATGGGTTGGATTTTTATCAGAGCAATTATCATTGTCGCTCTGGTGAAATCGATTTGGTAATGCGAAACGGTCAAGAGTGGGTATTTGTTGAAGTAAAATACCGCAGCAATTCTGACTATGGTACAGCAGCAGAATACTTTCATGCTGCCAAACGAAAAAAATTTACTCAGGCAGTGAAACATTTTATGCACTTTCACCGTCTAAACCCCGCAATGGTAGCACATCGTATTGATTTAGTTGCAATTGACGGTGATCAAATTCAGTGGTTCAAATCGGTCTGAAACATGCCATTGATATTCTATTAAAAACACAACTGAGATTGTCATGATTGAACAAATAAAAGCAAATTTCACTGAAAGTATCCAGACGAAAATAGCCGCTGGAGAAGTACTTCCAGAGTCGATTTTTAAAGCATCACAGATGATGGTTGATGCACTTATTCACGGCAATAAAATTTTATCATGCGGGAATGGAGGTTCAGCCGGAGACGCCCAACACTTTTCTTCAGAACTGCTTAATCGTTATGAACGGGATCGTCCGAGTTTACCAGCGATGGCATTAACTACAGATTCGTCAACCATCACTTCTATTGCTAATGATTACAGCTACGACGAAGTGTTTTCTAAACAAGTCAGGGCACTAGGACAAGCCGGTGACATCTTGTTAGCTATATCCACTAGTGGCAACTCTAGAAATGTGATTAATGCCATGGAAGCCGCATTAAGCAGAGATATGACCATAGTCGCGCTAACCGGAAAAGACGGTGGCGAAATGGCAGGATTACTTGGTCCAAATGACGTTGAAATTCGAGTTCCATCAAACCGAACTGCACGTATTCAAGAAGTACACTTATTAGTGATACATAATTTATGTGAGTGTATCGATGATAGTTTATTCCCTGAACAAGGAGCGGAGTAGCAGCATGTTATTTTCATCTGGTCGTTCACTGATTTTGATCGCTATGACCACCTTGCTTTTGCAAGGATGTGCTGCTCTGGTAGTCGGTGCGGGTGTTGGAGCCGCCTCTGCGGCCCATGATAGACGGACTTTGGGGACCCAGCTGGATGACAAAACCGCTACGGCTCGACTAGCAGCTAAGTTTGCCAATAACGCCAAGCTAGATTCTGCCAGAATCGATATCACCGTTTTCAATGGTATCGTTTTGTTAGTTGGTCAAGCGCCGTCAGAGTCTATTAGAGCCGAAGTCTCATCCACTGCTCAAACCGTAGATAACTTGCGTAAAATTCACAATCAAATGCGCATTGCGGAACCTATTCCAGCCACAGTCATTGCAAATGACACTTGGTTAGCCAGTAAAGTGAAAACAGCGTTAATTGGTGATAAGCGTGTAGACGGTTTAAATATAATTGTGGAAGTAGAAGACTCTGAAGTGTTTTTAATGGGCTTAGTTGATAATAGTGAAGCTGATATCGCCGTTGAAATTGCCCGCAACGTAAACGGCGTAGCTCGGGTTATTAAAGCATTTGAAAACAACTAGACTCTTCTAGGCAAAACAGTCTCTGAGTAGGCAAATCATACATTAAACAGGGTCCGCTCCAATTTACTGTAAATCTGTTGGAAACGACCCCATATCCTTATTCAACCATTTGGCGTCGAATAATAATTCATCTACTTTGTTCTGAGCCCTTCGTATTTGTGATGGAGACATCTTTTCAAACAACTTAAAGTAATGGGCATTCACCTCAGCCTTATTTTTATCTAGCGCGCTATATAACCCTTGCCAGATAGCCGCTTTCTCTAATTCATTTTTTTGCAGGTAATAACCAACATAAAACTCATATACTGACGGCTGGATATCTTTTATGACATCCGCTTTTTTGAGGGCTTGACGCGCATACTTTATGCCTTGCTCATGGTTATACTCTGCGGAGTGCGTCATTAGAGCAACATACACATCCACATGCACTTCTTTAGCCGTCTCGTAGCCATTTACCATGGATTCCCAATTATCTTGATTTTGAGACTTTGTCCAAAGCCAAAGGTTCACTTCAGGAGGGGAATGGAACGAGTGCTAGCGATTAACTCCCGTTGTATTTCAGGAATTTTTCGAATGGTTGTCATCTGTGATTGCTTGTCACTTTTATTTCTAACCGCTTCAGAGACAAAAGCATTTTCTAAACAACTTCGATATGCATCGAGACTTTTAAGTACTATATAGGTGTTAATAGAATTCAATTGCTCCCGTTGACGAGCAAGATCACGGATCACTTCACTGCGTGGTAAAGAACACAACGCTCCTGAGTGTGTGCTGTCGCAGATATCCTGATAGGTATCACAAATCTGCCACATAGAATCATCAGCGACGCCGTCGTTGTTGCAACCCGCTATCAAAATGCTTACCCAAATCAACCAATAACGCATAGATACTTTCCCAGAAACCTTGAACTAAATGATATTTTTATTTGATAAAAAAGGCGCTAAATAGCGCCTTTTATTGTTTATTTAACAACAGTTAGGTTCGGTGGACCTTTCCGCTCAGGTTTGGGTGTTGCTTTAGGTTTAGCAGCTGCCCCTTCCTTATCTCCATCAGTAAGATTTTCTTCTGGAGTAAATACTGTACCTGCACCATTTTCTTTTGCATAAATAGCTAAAACAGCGTGCGTGGGAACCACTAACTGTCGTGGTACCCCGCCAAAGCGAGCTTCAAAACTAACATCCGCATCACCAATATTTAATTTAACACATGCACTTGGTGATACATTAAGAACGATTTGTCCGTCTCGGACATGCTCTTGAGGCACATTTGTACCATCAAAAGTCGCATCAACAACTAAATAAGGTGTTAAGTCGTTGTCTACGATCCATTCGTAAAATGCTCTTAACAAATAGGGCTGATTTGAAGTCATCATAATAGGCTACCTAAACCACTTAAAGTGGATCGTGTATTTCTCTTTCTTGATCGGTTAACGAAGCTTTAAATGAGCTACGAGCAAATATACGATTCATATAAGCTAGTACTTCTTTACTGCCTGCTCCGGTTAGTTCGATGCCAAGTGCCGGCAATCTCCACAATAAAGGAGCTAAATAACAATCGACCAAACTAAACTCTTCACTCATAAAGAAGGGTGTTTCAGCAAACAATGGCGCTAAACTCAGCAATGCTTCTCGTAACTCGTTACGCGCAGCATCCAAATCACCTTTACCTGCTACAATCTTATCAGCAACTGAATACCAGTCTTGCTCTATACGGTGCATCATCAAACGACTTTGACCACGAGATACAGGGTAGACAGGCATAAGAGGAGGATGTGGGAAGCGCTCATCCAAGTACTCCATAATGATATGGGACTTGTATAAAACCAGTTCTCTATCAACCAGTGTAGGCACTGTGCCATAGGGGTTTAAATCAAGTAAATCTTCAGGAAGGTTGGTTGGATCAGTATAGCTGATTTCAACGCCCACTCCTTTTTCCGCAAGTACTATACGCACTTGGTGACTGTAAATATCACTTGTGTCAGAGAACAACGTCATGATTGAACGTTTATTCGCGGCTACAGCCATTAACTATCCTCCAGAATCAACAAAACAGGCCAATCAATACAGGGTAAAAAACAACGAGATTGACTGGTCGCCTAACCCTTTCACGGCATTAGACTGATTAAAAAAAGGGGCAATTCCGCCCCTTTTTTGATTATACCTTAATTTTGGGTGAATTAGTGAACATCACGCCAATATTCTTTCTTAAGTAGATAAACGAAAATAAACAGTACAACTATGAAGGCTAAAACCCATTTTCCGGTAGCTTCTAAATTTAAACGGCCGGGTTCACCAACATAAACAAGGTAATGAACTAGATCTCCCACCGCCTTGTCATACTCTTCTGTATTCAATTCACCGTTGCCATCTGTTTTAATGCCAACGTAAACTTCTTTCATTTCGCCATCGATCATTCTTTCTTCATGAGTTTCACGAGGCGTACCTTGCAACTCTTGAAGAACGTGAGGCATACCCACATCTGGGAAACGTTTATTGTTCACCCCAAACGTTTTACTCTCATCAACATAAAAGGTGCGCAAATAGGTATACAACCAATCAGCACCTCTTACACGAGCTACTAGGGTTAAATCGGGAGGTGGAGCGCCAAACCATTTAGCAGCATTCTCGGCAGGAATAGCACTTTTAATATGATCTGATACTTTTTCACCAGTAAACTGCAAGTATTCTTGTCCCAACTCATTAGGAATACCTAAATCTTTGAAACTACGCTCATAGCGCTGATACTGCATGTTATGACAACCTAAGCAGTAGTTGTTGAACAATTTAGCACCATTTTGCAATGCAGCCTTATCGTTCAAATCAATATCGATATGGTCGTTTTCGATTCCGCCACTGGCAGCACCAGCAAGTCCCGAAAACAATAAAGTTAACACTAATACAAACTTTTTCATTTCGTGATCCTCTCTGGTACCGGCTTAGTATTCTCATTTCTGCTGTATATAAACATCAAAACAAAGAATCCAAAGTACATAATAGTAGCGATTCGAGACGCAATTATTTTCCAATTTTCTTGTGGTGTTCCACCTAAGTAACCCAAGAAGATAAACACAGCTGCAAACACTAGTAGATTCCAGCGATGTAAACCACAGCGATAACGCCACGATTTCACTTTACCGCGATCAATCCATGGTAATAGGAACAATGCAACGATTGCAGCGAACATGGCTATTACACCGAGTAACTTATCAGGTACGGCTTTCAATATTGCGTAGAAAGGCGTGAAGTACCAAACAGGGAAAATATGCTCAGGCGTTTTCAGTGGGTTAGCAATTTCAAAGTTAGGATGCTCTAAGAAATATCCCCCCATTCCAGGAGCGAAAAACATGATGTAGCAGAAGATAAATAAGAATGCCGCGAATGCAACCATATCCTTCAACACGATATGTGGGAAGAAAGGCACTACATCATCAATGATGTCGTACTTCTTAGTGTAGTATTCATGCATTTCAAACTTGGTTTTTTGATCTTCAGTCAATGAACCTTTTTTACGCTTCACTTCAACACCGTCAGGGTTGTTTGAACCCACTTCATGTAACGCTACAATGTGTAAGAACACTAAAATAACGATAACCAAAGGCAATGCAATAACATGTAGAGCAAAGAAACGGTTAAGTGTGGCGCCAGAGATAACATAGTCACCTTGAATCCACTCAACTAAGTCTGGACCGATTACAGGAATCGCACTGAACAAAGATACAATTACTTGCGCTCCCCAATATGACATTTGCCCCCAAGGTAACACGTAGCCCATGAAGGCTTCCGCCATTAGCGCAAGGTAAATGAACATACCAAATAACCACAGTAGTTCACGAGGCTTTTGGTAAGACCCGTACATCATGCCGCGGAACATATGTAAATACACGACGATAAAGAATGCAGATGCGCCAGTAGAGTGCATATACCTAAGCACGTCTCCGTAAGGTACATCACGCATAATGTACTCAACAGAAGCAAATGCGCCTTCAGATGAAGGTACAAAGTTCATGGTCAGCCATACACCAGTCACGATTTGGTTAATCAAAACGATTGTGGCTAGGAAACCAAAGATATACCAAAAATTCATATTTTTTGGTGCGGGGTATTGAATCGCGTGCATATTAGCAACGCGCATCATTGGAATACGATATTCAATCCAATCTAAAAGACCTTTAAACATCTTATGCTGCCCCCTCGGCTTCAGAACCGATAATTACGGTATTATCATCAACATATTGATAAGGCGGTACCACCAAGTTCAAGGGTGCAGGTACACCGTCGAAAACGCGGCCAGCCATATCAAATTTAGATCCGTGACAAGGACAGAAGAATCCTTCATCCACGCCTTCGACGTATTCAGCAAATGCGCCGTCAGTCAAGTGCTGAGGAGAGCAGCCTAGATGGGTACAAATTCCCACCAGAATCAAATACTCTTCTTTCAAAGAACGATAGCGGTTCTTAGCAAATGCAGGCTGTTGTTCCTGCTCAGAGTCTGGGTCCTTAAGAATATCTTCATGCTTAGCTAATGAAGCGAGTAACTCTGGTGTACGCCTTACAACCCAAACAGGCTTACTTCGCCAAATAACACGAATCATTTGTCCAGGTTGAATTTTACCAATGTCAATTTGCACATCGGCTCCGGCAGCTTTAGCCCTTTCGCTTGGGCTCCATGAACCAATAAAAGGTACAGCTACACCAACGACACCAGCGGCACCTACAACTGAAGTTGCTACGGTAAGGAAACGGCGCCTAGGGTTGTCTTGAGGCTGATTGTCATTATTTGACGAATCATTTGTATCGACAGACACATTGCTCATCCACTCTTCTCCAAGTTCGGATTTAGTGATACTTCTTGAACATAAAAAGTTGGTTCCGATAGCAATTTGCTAACAGGTAACTCGCACAAGAAATTACGGTTTTGTTGAATTTATCTATTAACATGAAATGATAAAAGAAAACCCCTAATAAAGACAAGGAATTAAGTAAATAATCCTGTGTTTTCTGGGATTAATCTAGTTAGAGGCAATTGAATTAAATGTAATAGACATAAAATCACAAATTTTTAACAATAAAAAACCCAGCATTGCTGGGTTTTTGAAATATTCGTAACGTAAAAATTAACGTTTTGAGTATTGAGGACGCTTACGTGCTTTATGAAGACCCACTTTCTTACGCTCAACTTTACGTGCATCACGAGTTACAAACCCGGCTTTACGTAGCGCTGGACGAAGTGCTTCGTCATATTCCATCAATGCACGAGTAATGCCGTGACGGATTGCACCAGCTTGACCACTAATACCACCACCGGCAACGGTGACGTATAGGTCAAATTTGTCAGTCATTTCAACTAGCTCTAGTGGTTGTCTAACAACCATACGTGCTGTTTCACGACCAAAGAAAACATCCAAAGGACGCTTGTTAACTACAATGTTACCACTACCTGGACGTAGAAAAACACGAGCGGTAGAGCTTTTGCGACGGCCAGTGCCGTAGTATTGAGTATCTGCCATTTTTCTCGCTCCTTAAATGTCTAGAACTTGAGGCTGTTGAGCAGCATGTGAATGCTCAGTACCAGCGTACACTTTCATTTTGCGGAACATAGCACGTCCAAGAGGACCTTTAGGCAACATACCTTTTACCGCTTTCTCGATGATCATTTCAGGCTTGTGAGCTTGAAGTTTCTCAAATGTTGTATCTTTCAATCCACCTGGGTAACCAGTGTAGGAATAATAGATTTTGTTCTGTGCCTTACGGCCAGTAACTGTCACTTTTTCAGCATTGATTACGATAATGTAATCACCAGTGTCAACATGTGGAGTGTACTCTGGTTTATGCTTACCGCGTAAACGTATCGCGATTTCAGTGGCCAAACGACCAAGTGTTTTGTCTGCGGCGTCAACCACATACCAGTCGCGTTTTACCGTCTCTGGTTTTGCAACAAAAGTTTTCATTTTAAAATACCCGAAATATATAAATTGTTACTGGTTAATTTTCTGCTTTTGCCAAATATCGAATACATTGCATCGACATTCCACAATCCAGAAAACCTCTTAAATCAATATTCTGACCCCTTCGAGTCGATTGATTCTTCCACTTTCCCAAAGTGGGCGTAACTGGGCAGGGCGCGAATTATACAGAAGTTTTCATAAAACGCGAGGGGGTATTGCAAGTTTTTTAGTCAATTAAGACATTCAATTCATATTCAGTTCATTTAAGTTAGTCCATTGTATGGGCTAATATTATTCAAACGTCAGTAATCTGTTCTAGTAAAGTGTGTAATTCGGCATTAAATTACGGATAATTCCTCCAGTAACAGGAGCGGAATTAGTGAATTGAGTTTGTTTAATATATATTGCTCATCACAATTAAACCTTAGATTATTTCCGAGGTCATAACTCGCACTGTTCAAGAAAAGTCTAGTATTTAGTGTGAGAGTACAACGTTTCTATTGGAGTCCGTTAGATGAAGTACAATAAGTTGGTTTTGTTGGTCATTGCCAGCATTCAAATGAACCTGGCCATGGCAACCAGCCTACGCTCAGAGCAAATCGAATTGAGTCAACAACAAGGTAGTAATTCAAAAAGCTCCGCTATCAGCCCACTTATTGTTGGTGGTTCCTCTGCAGATGAAGGGGAATACCCGTTTATGTCGGCATTGGTGATAGTGGGCTCAGAAATTGAAACTAGGGTAACAATAAACAGTATTGGATATGACTCCGACGCCTTTGGATTTGGACCAGATGGCGAAGCAGCGGGTACTTTGGTTGATTGCGGTATTGGTGATTCACAATGTGAAGGGGTAAGCAATAACATATGTTTGATTGAACGAGGCGATATCAACTTCTCTGAAAAAGCACTAAATTGTGAATCCGGCGGAGGCATAGGTGTCATTATTTATAATAACGTCGAGGGTGCTTTAGAATCGGGCACATTAGGAGATGATTTTAGTGGCAACATTCCGGTTGTGGCAATCTCACAAGAAGATGGACAGGCACTCTTAGAATTGGACAATGCCAGCGCAAGTATTTCTTCCACCACCCTAACAGGTACTAGTCAAGATGTGGTTTGTGGAGCAACCTTCTTAGGGGAACAATGGGTGTTAACCGCTGCCCACTGTGTAGACTCCGAATTTGCCGATCAATATCAAGTTAATGTGGGTGAGTACAACCTCACAGATGGGGCCGAGGAAGCTATCGCCATTAAGCGTATTTATTCCCACCCCAATTATGATTCAGAATCGTTTGACAATGATGTAGCCCTAATTGAGCTGGTTGAAACTGTGGATGCTACAGCCATTCAACTTGCCGATGCAGACACCACCGACCAATTGGCCATCGAAAATACCATTGCCACCTCAATTGGTTGGGGCGGTCGCACTGGCTATCTACCCAATGAAGGTCCTACCGGCAACTTTCCAGATATATTGCAAGAAGTAGAACTGCCGTTACTTTCCAATACACAATGCCGAAGTGAACTAGCTAGTTCACAAGGGATCAATACGTTCAGTACAGGCATTACTGAACAAATGATTTGTGCTGCACTAGACTCAGGTGGTGCAAGCGCTTGCCAAGGAGATAGTGGCGGTCCTTTGTTTGTTGAAAGCAGTTCTGGTCCTTTGCAAGTAGGTATAACGAGTTGGGGAATAGGCTGCGCTGCAGAAGGTTACCCTGGCGTATATGCCAGAGTGGGCGCGTTACTCGATTTTATCGATGCCACCCGGTCAGGTGTGGGCATTACCGGAAATTCAGATATCACCAATTCCCCTGTTAATGTAGCTATTGAGCAGGAATTCACGGTTACTAATAATTCTAATAGTACCATAATGCCAACCATCAGCTTATCGAATGACAATGACTTTAGTATCGATAGTTCTCAATGCACAACCTTAACAGCTCAGCAAAGTTGCCAGTTAGTCGTGACCTTCAATGCACAAACACAGGGGGCTAAAACTTCCACCATCACCATTGCTTCTGACGTCCAAGATATCCCAACGGGTTCAATCAATATTCAAGGTTATGCCGTTGGCGCTGCCTCTGAATTAGCAAGCTCCATAGGCACGCAAAGTTCAGCAGTGAGCATCTACAGTGGCGGTGATGTGTCCTGGCGCACTAACTCCGTCGGCGGAGTGGTTAGCGGCAATATATCCGGTAACGAAGAAAGTATCCTCATCGCCGCTATTGAAGGTGCTGGCACATTGGATTTTGAGTGGGCAGTATCGTCAGAAGAAAATGAAGATGAGCCAAGTGAGCCTTTTGACGCACTTTACTTATTGGTCAATGGTGAAGAAATCGAATTTATTTCAGGGGAAGTGGATTATACCAGTCAAAGTATTTCACTATCTGAAGGCACTAACCTAGTAGAGATATCCTATCGTAAAGACTTTAATGTCTCAGACGGCGATGACCAAGGAAAAGTACGTAATTTCGTATTTACGCCAACAACGCCGGTAAGTGAACCCACTAATACCAGCTCAGGCGGTGGCGGAACCATGACTTGGTTACTTTTACTGTTATTTGCTGGAATAGGTGTGCGAAGACTAACTTTTTAAATGTTTGACCTTTTGCCAGATGGCTTCCATCTGGCTAAGGGTGGTATCTGGAAGGGCGGTATTCTGCTCAGCAAAATGCTGCTCTACCTTTGCAAAGCGCCCCGCGAATTTGTGGTTCGCTTTTCTAAGCGCAGTTTCTGGATTCACATTTAAATGCCGTGATAAATTTACCACTGCAAATAGCAAGTCTCCCATTTCCTCTTCGATACGATGCTGATCTTTAGGTTGTTGTTCAAGTTCTTCCATAACTTCAGCGATTTCTTCTTCTACTTTTTCCACCACAGGCGCAACATTAGGCCAATCAAATCCCACTTTGGCGCAGGCTTTTTGAATTTTATCGGCAACCATAAGAGGCGACATTCCCATTGGGATATTTTGCAAAATACTGGTTGACTCTTGTGCGCCCTTTTGGGCTCGTTCTTGTTGTTTGATTGCATCCCAGTTAAGACTAACCTGCTCAGCGGAAAGGTCTGTTTTTTCTGCAAACACGTGGGGATGACGACGTACTAACTTATCGCTAATTGTGCGTGCAATTTCTTCAAAATCAAACGCTTGCTGCTCTTTTCCTAACTGCGCATAGAACACAACCTGAAACAGTAGATCACCTAACTCATCTTGAATATCCTGCATGCTGCCATGTTCAATGGCATCGGCCACTTCATACGCTTCTTCAATGGTAAAAGGGACTATTGATTCGAAATTTTGCTGTTTATCCCAGGGACAACCCGTATCGGGATCACGTAGTTGCGCCATAATCTTAAGCAAACGCGCGACTTGGGGATAGCGCCCCTGATCATCCGACTCACTTGTCGAGCCTGATAACATCAGTTACTCCTTTAACCTGTTGCAATCTGGCGATGGTTCTAGACAAACTAGTAAGATCTTTGATTTCCAAGGATACCTTAATTTTCGCCGTTTGATCTTTAGTGTTGCTCAAGCTGTTTACACCCAATAAGGTTACTTTATCATTCGCCAATACAGTGGTGATATCTCGTAATATGCCGTCTCGGTCAGATGTGTGCACATCAAGGTCAGTTTGAAAACTGGCTCTTAAATCATTGGCCCAATTAACTTCAATTTCTCGCTCTGGATGTTGCTCTAACAAGTGACTCAATTGCTCACAGTTTTCCCGATGAACACTGATCCCTCTTCCCATGGTGATATAGCCTTGTATTGCATCACCGGGTAATGGCTGGCAACACTTGGCAATTTGACTCATGAGATTGCCCACTCCTTCTACCACTATGCTGTCTGTGGTACCTTTAGCGGGTTTACTTTGGGTCGTTTTAACCCTGGGGTCAATTTCTGGTGGTGGCGCATCAAGTTGTTGTAAATAGTTAACCACCTGCATAATACGCAGATCACCGCCGCCGATGGCAGCATAGAGATCCTCAACCTGATTCATATTGAAGCGTTCGCAGGCTTTAGTTGCATCTTTTAGTACTAAATTAGCTTTCGAAAGTTCTCGCTCTAATAACTCTTTACCGGCTTGAAGGTTCTTCTCTTTATCTTGCTTTTTAAACCAAGTATGAATTTTGGCCCTTGCCCTAGATGAATGCACATAACCCAAACTTGGATGCATCCAATCACGACTAGGGTTAAGGTTCTTACCGGTTAATACTTCAACCTGATCACCGGTTTGCAACTGATAAGTGAAGGTGACAATGCGGCCATTTACTTTAGCGCCATTACAGCGATGACCCACATTACTGTGAATATAATAAGCGAAATCTAGTGGGGTTGAACCAAGGGGTAAATCAATGACATCACCCTTAGGAGTAAATACATAAACCCTATCATCGAAGACCTGACTGCGTAACTCTTCAACCAGGTCTCCTGATTCTGCCACTTCTTCTTGCCACAACAGGATTTTACGCAACCAATTAATTTTATCTTCATAAGCAGAACGCTCTGAACTCACCCCTTCTTTATATTTCCAGTGAGCTGCAATACCCAATTCAGCATCCTGATGCATTTGTTCCGTGCGAATTTGGATTTCTACGGGGCGCTCTTCAGGGCCACGAACCACTGTGTGAATGGATTGATAACCATTCGGCTTAGGAGTAGCGATATAGTCATCAAATTCACTGGGTATATGTTTAAAAAGTGAATGGACGATCCCCAAAGCGCTATAACAATCTTGCAGTCTTTCAGCGATGATCCGTACAGCTCGAATGTCAAAGAGTTGCTCAAAGGACAAATGCTTTTTCTGCATTTTTTTCCATATGCTGTAAATATGTTTGGGACGTCCGTAGACTTTTACCTTGATATTCGCATTGTCCATTTCAGTTTGTAAATTACTCACAAACTCTTCGATATAATGTTGTCTGTCAGTCCGCTTCTCGTCTAATAAATTAGCGATTTTTTTATAGGTTTCTGGGTGCAAGTAGCGAAATGAAAGATCTTCAATTTCCCATTTGAGCTGGCCAATCCCTAACCTATTGGCAAGGGGAGCGTAAATTGTTGAGCATTCCCGCGCAACTATGACCCGAGTTTCTTCTTCTGCGGTTTTCATTTTCTGAAGGGTACAAATACGTTCGGCTAACTTTATTAACACTGTACGAACATCTTCGACCATGGCTAACAACATGCGGCGAATGTTGTCTATTTGTGCTTCGTCAGCCTTCTTGCTACTTCGACTGTGTAACGATTTAATGGCATCCATTCGACGCACACCGGAAATTAAGTGGCGAACTCCTTTGCCAAACTCTTCTTCTATTTGATCGTCATCTAACCCATGGACTTCACAGTAGGGATACACCAACGATGCTTGCAGCGTTTCATCATCCATGTTCAACTCATGGAGAATTTCCACCATTTCTTGACCCACCAGCAAAATTTCTGGCGACTCAGAGGTATCCCGCAGTTTTTGTTTAGTCTTCTCCGACAGATTCAAGCAATCAAGCCATTTATCAAATGTAGGTCTTTGAGGTTGATGAACTGTTCGGATTGAAACCATAGTAATAGCCCAGTAGAGTTACTTTCGTTTATTCAGAGGCACAAATAATGCCATCAATTCAGTGTGCGCAGTTTGCGGAAACATATCCATCACACTTAACTTATCTAACCGATAATTTTTTTCAATTAAATGTGCCGCATCTCGAGCAAAGGTAGCAGGATTACAGGAAACATATAAAATATGAGATGGCTGCAAATCTGCTAACTGCTTAACAACCGCCAATGCACCTTCTCTTGCTGGATCAAGTAACACTTTATTGCAGCTTTTCATTTGACCATGATCTGACAATTTAGTGCTGTTTAAATCTGCATGGATGAAATGACAATTGGTTAGTTCGTTAATGGTTGCATTATGTTGGGCTCTTTGCACCATTTTAGGTACACCTTCCACACCAATTAAGGTTTTACATTGCTCAGCAATAGGTAAACTAAAATTACCAATTCCACAGAACAAATCCAATACTAGATCATTTTTTTCTAAAGCTAACCAGCCAATTGCCTGCTCAACCATTTGCTGATTGACCTGGCTATTTACCTGCACAAAGTCATCATTGTGGACTTGCAAACTCAAGTTTTCATTTATTTCGTAGGTTAATTGCTTGTCTGGCTGGGTGGCGAAATCTTGCGTGTTATGTTTATCTTCGATAAGTAACTGCACATTATATTGTTCAGCAAATTCACGACATAACTGTCGATCTTGTTGGCTTAATGTGTGAATTGTGCGGATACAAACTTGCACGCCATTGTCTCCATTAAGCAAACTAACGTGACCAATATTCAACGGCGTTTGCAACTGAGCAAACATTAACTGCAGTGGCTCAATCAGACATTCCAGTGCTTGGTTAAGCACGGGGCACTGTTGCAGATTAAATATTTTATTACTACCTTTGCTTCTAAAGCCGAGTTTTAGGGCATCCGGATTCCTTGCATCCACAGATAAACGTGTTTTACGCCTATAACCTTTCGGGGCAGAGTGTAGTGCGGTCTGCCAATTTAACTCCCCTTGCTTATCACTGAATTTACGTGACTTTTTGTTTTTTCCACCACGAGATGCTTTACTGAGTCCCCGTTTAGGCTGAGCAGCAGATTGATTAGAGTCTAAGGCGGTATGTAAGATAAGATTTTGAATTGCAGATTGCTTAAACTGCAACATGGCATCGGTTTGACAATGCTGGGTTTGGCATCCACCACAAATATCAACATGTTGGCAAAAGGGTGTTTGTCGATATTCCGACGCCTCAACAATGTTTACTAACCGACCATGACAAACCTTACCGCGATCTTCTGTAATTTCCACCTCTACAACTTCACCGGGTAAAACACCTTCGACAAAGATAAGAGGATCATGATCGCCACTGATCCCTTGCGCCAAATGATCAAGTTGGGCAATAGTGACCGTTACTTTCTGACCAATTAGCTGACTATTGGATGCAGCTTTCTTTTTATTTTTTTTCGGCGAATAAAAGTTAACCATGGTTATATACTTTGCTCCAAAATCACTGTCGCCATTGCATAATGTTGTTCGTCGGAAATAGAGACCAACGCATTGTTGATGCCTCGCTGCTCGCACAGTTTCGCAAAGTGCCCATTAAATTGAATAACCGGCTGCCCTAACTCACTATTGGTAATTTCAATTTGTTGCCACCCCACTCCATTTCCTATCCCTGTCCCTAGGGCCTTAACTGCAGCTTCTTTGGCAGCAAAACGTTTAGCTAAGTAACGGCAGGGAAAAGGGTGTTCCCGATAAACCTGCATTTCAGTGCTGGTTAAAATACGTAACGGCAAGCGATCGGATTTTTCTAACAACTTTTCTAATCGAGCAATTTCGATGATGTCTGTGCCCAACCCTAAAACCGCCAACTTAACCCCTTGCCTCTAACATCAGTCGTTTCATATCGGCAACTGCATTGGCTAGTCCGTCAAATGCTGCTCGAGCAATAATTGCATGGCCAATATTCAATTCAATAATTTCGTTAAGTGCCGCTATAGGTTTAACATTGTGATAATGCAATCCATGGCCTGCGTTCACTTTTAACCCCAAAGAATGGGCGTAACTGATCCCCGTTTTCAGTTTTTCCAACTCAACTAACATTTGCTGTTCGCTGCTCGCTTCTGCATATTGGCCTGTATGTATTTCAATATAAGGTGCTCCCGCTTTTAGCGCTGCATCGATTTGACTCTTTTCGGCATCAATAAAAAGTGATACCTGGATATTTTGCTCCCCTAGTCGCCCACAAGCATCGGTTAGCTTGCTAATATTGCCGGCCACATCTAGACCACCTTCGGTGGTTAATTCTTGCCTTTTTTCAGGCACTAAACAGCAAAACTCTGGTTGTGTCTGCACAGCAATATCGAGCATTTCTTCGGTCACCGCCATTTCTAAATTCAAGCGGGTATTAATGGTTTCCCGTAATAATCTTACGTCACGGTCTTTTATATGTCTGCGATCTTCACGTAAATGAACAGTGATCCCATCGGCCCCCGCGCGTTCGGCAATATCAGCGGCATGCACCGGATCAGGGTATTGGGTTCCTCGCGCATTTCGCAATGTGGCTATGTGATCAATATTCACACCCAAAAAGATATCACTCATTCAGTTCGCTCCAATTTAATAAATAATTCTCTGCTTTTTAATGGTTTTTCACCAAGAATGGGTTTAAACGCCATCCGTGTAACTCGTTTTGCAACGAGTAAACTTTGTTTATCCCAAATGAATCTAGCGACATTTTCTAAATCTTTTCCTAAGAAACAGTTTGCGGTGCGTTGCACCTGATTTAGTCGCTGAAACCCATGGTCATTGATAAAACTATAATAGCTATTTGACTCCAGTTTGTCGCCAGTATGACAATCTGCTTGCCAATCAAATCCATATCCAATGTTATTAATCAAACTAATTTCAAACTCACGCAATACCACTTCAATGGATTCCTGCTTGGCTAAACGAAGTAAGCTCGCCATATAGAGATCATACACTTCTGGGTATGATACCTCTTTTGGTAAAACACGATTCAGTAATTCATTTAAATACATTGCGGAAAACAAAACTGGGCCGTTTAATAAAAACGCCCTGGCATCACCTTCAATCTGAGTAAGATTCTTTAGCTCATGTCTTCCGCTGAAAGAAACAAGTAAAGGTTGGAATGGCTGTATTAAACTCTTTTTCTCATTGGATTTAGTACTCTTACCGCCTCTTACTCCACGACAGATCGCTGAAACGCGCCCTTGTTGTTTAGTAAAGAAATCTACGATAAAACTAGTTTCTCTATATTCTCTTCGATGAAGAACTAACCCGTTGAGCATTGCGTTTGGCTCAGCCATCGCCAAAATTCCTAAGCTATTTTGATTCGAACTACTTTCATCGCTTCAAATTCTATTCCCGCAACAGTCTCGACTATTGGATAATAAGTAAGGTTCACCTGACAACCATTGAGATTTTTGTATTGCTTTTTACGTCTAAATTTAAAAGGCACGTCTTGTCCTTCAACCATCACTGTATTCATGATCCAGTCTTCATCTTTGCGTTGTACATGAGAAACTACTTTCATCATCTCAGAATGAATCAAATTATCATGTTTATCCAGTAGCTTGGAAATGTTGGATTTGGCCATAATCTTCTTAGTCTAAATGTTTAAGGTAAATAAAGGGTAACCAAAGCTAAGTAAAGGTACTTAAAGGCGAAATATTACCTCTTTATTCGCCTCTTCTATGGTTGCAGCAAGGCTATAATACCATTTACCGCATAAAAATGGACAATATTACGCAAACACCAGTTAACACGTTTCTGTAAAAGTACTTGCGTCAAGAAAGAGCTCTTATACACATGGATTAATTTTTATACTAAAGTTGAATGGTCTTTAGAGGTGGTTTTGTTAAGATACGCGCTCTTCAATACCTAGGCTAAAGTAATGTTTCAGAAGTGGCGAATATACTTCAAGAATAAGTTTATAGTCGCCATTGTTGCATTCATTTTTGCAGTGGCGCTTAGTGCAACCTTTTCGCTTTTAAAATCAGTGGAAAGGCAAAGTCTATTAGAACAGGAAAGCCTTACTCCAGCTTTAAATCTAATTTCCGAAGAAATCATCAAACCTCTCTATGTTGCCGAAACGATAGCGCGCGCCTCAAATCTTAAAAGCTTAATGAGCAACCCCGTGCTCGATGAAGTCGCTCTTAAACAGAAATTGCAGCAGCTTTCAGAAGAGTTTAGAGTCGGTTTTTTTGTTGCCAATGAGAATAACCGAACCCAGTATAATTCAGATGGCTCAACTCTGGCTTTAGATATGAATAAAGTGGAGTGGTATTTCCGTGCCATGTATACAAACCAGGAAATTGTTGGTGTACTCGGCAATCGAGACGATATTCGTATTTATTACGATGTGAAAGTGCATAACGACAACGGCGAGTTTCTTGGATTCATCGGACTCAATAAAAAGCTAACCACCTTTCTTAGTGCATTTGATAACTTTAAAAAGGAATTTGGTTATGACTTTGTTTTTGTGGATCACAATAACAACGTTGTACTGTCATCAGATTCTAATATAGTGGCTGACGGCAAACGCATCTTGCAACTAAATCAACTACCTTGGTATGCCCCCTATATAACCAAATATAATGATACTCAGGAACACCACAATTTCCTTGTGGAGGTAGCGGGAGAAGACTTCCTTATTGCTCAAGCAAACTTTGAGTCGTTAAACTGGAAAATGTTTCTAATCAATCCGTTAAAGGTGCGTCAAACTGCAACAACTGAAGACTTTGTTTTGCAAACGGCTTATATATCCATCGCCATATTTACTGCAATTTTAATTATCTGGTTAATTGGCAAGTCATTGCAGGGGGAATTTGCAAGACGACACCAAATAGATCCCTTAACTCAACTTCCTAATAGAGCCCACCTAGCATGGCACTATGAAAAATTTGCCAGACTAAACAAGTCGATTGCAGTGATAATGGTGGACTTAGATCACTTTAAGAATATAAACGATACCTACGGCCATAGCATCGGTGATAAAGCACTGTGTGAAGTTGCAAATTTACTGAAATCTTTACTCAGAGATATCGATATTGTTGCTAGATGGGGTGGAGAAGAATTCGTTATTCTCCTCCCTGCCGCTGATATAACCATTGCCAACCATATTGCCGACAGAGCCCGAAAGGTGATAGCTAAACATATTTTTACTGCGAATAATAAAGTGGTACAAATCACCGCGAGTTTAGGGGTAAGTGCAGACACCGGTAAATCAAATTTAATGCAATTGATTAATGATGCGGATGCAGCCTTGTATAAAGCCAAGAAAAGCGGACGAAATAAAGTCTGTACAGGCAGCAATACGGCAATCAATGAGCATAAAAAACAAGCTAACTCATGAGTAAACACATCAGCCTAACGTACAATCAATCTGACTTACCTGTTGATTTGTATTACTAACCCGAAGCCTTTGATATACTCAGCGTCTATAAAAACAGCGTATTTTCAAAGGCGATGAAGTGGTTAAAACAATCTGGCGTAAAATAGTTTTAGTGTGTTGTGTTCAACTTTTAATGGCTTGTCAGCAAGAACCAGCTAAAACCGATGCTATGTTGTTCAGAGAAGCAACCATAACCAAAGCCCAAGTCCCACTCGACAAAGCCCTTAAGATACTCACCCCAGATGTACAAAACCAGCCCATGGCCAATCTCGATAGCTTCATTGTTGCTAATCAAGGGTTACGTGACGCCCGACAAGTCTATGCAAATAACAATATAACCCATTATCAAGACAATAAATTAAATGAGTTAGAAGGAATTATTCATGCCGTAGAGCCTAAGCTTGTATCACAAGCAAAGGAACTATTGAATCAAACTGTTGATAAAACCGTTGAACTGCGCACGGAAATTGAAGAGGCAAAAAACCAACCTTACAGTGCGCGGGGAAATGATACTGCGCAATTAGTCGAATTTCTTGGCAAACAATATAACCAAGATGTTAAAGAGTGCTGTTTGAAACAACTATCGCAAATTGATCAGTTACTTAAAGATAAAACCAAAGAACATAGAGCGTTAATCATTCTAATTCGCTCAATCAATCAAGAACTCGCCCAGGTCATTAAGCAAAAAGACTATGCGCAAAAACTCAAAAATCAGATTCAAGCTTTTTAATAATCGCTCGGTTGGCGTCGGGAAAAGTCAAATGACCTAGCTTGTTAATGGCAATCCACTGGGTAAGTTGCCCCTCTTTTCCAGAAGGTTCATTGCTGAATTGCTCAATAACTTGAATATGCAGACGTACTTGTTTGTCGCCATAGTCATGTTCAATTAACATAAACCCTGACTGTGAAGTCACCTCTATACCAACTTCTTCAAGTAGCTCCCGTGACGTAGCCTGCTCAACGCTTTCACCGGCTTCGATTTTCCCTCCCGGAAACTCCCACAAGCCACCTTGGTGCAAATCATCAGCCCGTTTACTGATAAATATTAGGTCACCACGCTTAATGACCCCCACTGCAACGTCTACAATTTTCATTTGCTCTTTCCCACAAAAAAAGGGCAATAAAGCCCTTTTTGTTTATCAAATAGTGCTTAGCTTAATTTACCGTGGCACTGTTTGTACTTTTTGCCTGAGCCGCAAGGACAAGGGTCATTACGACCTACTTTAGCGCCTTCACGCACTGTCGTTGTAGGCCCTGCAGCAGGGCTTTGCTCTGGTTCATCTACCAATTCATGTTCATAACTTTTTTTAACTTCGTCTGCTTGTCTGCGCTGTTCTTCAACGGCTTCAACATCAGATTCGGCTTTCACTCGTACTTTGCTAAGTATATTAATCACTTCAACTTTGAGATTTTCTAGCATTTCAGAAAAGAGTTGGAAAGATTCGCGCTTATATTCCTGCTTAGGATTTTTCTGAGCATAGCCCCGTAAATGAATACCTTGACGTAGATGGTCCATCGCCGCTAAATGTTCTTTCCAAGCACTGTCGAGGTTTTGCAACATCACGGCTTTTTCAAATTGACGCATTACGTCTGGGCCCACGGCCTCTTCTTTTTCTTTATAGGCATCGTTCACACTAGTGTGAATCTGCTCACGAAGTTTTTCTTCAAATAACTTGTCGTCTTCATCAAGCCATTTTTGTATGGGCAATTCCAATAAGAAATCTCCTTGAATACGCTCTTCGAGGCCAGCAACATCCCACATTTCTTCGAGAGATTGGGGGGGAATGTACTCGTCAATTACACTACTAACGACATCTTCCCGTATCGCCTGAATCGTCTCACTGATATCACCTTCATCTAACAACTCATTACGTTGTTCGTAGATAACTTTCCGTTGGTCATTGGCTACATCATCATATTCTAACAACTGCTTACGCATATCGAAGTTACGGCCTTCAACTTTGCGCTGGGCATTTTCGATAGCACGCGTTACCCACGGATGCTCAATTGCTTCACCGTGTTCCATGCCTAAGCGCTTCATCATATTGCCCATTTTTTCAGAGGCAAAAATGCGCATTAATGCATCTTCTAAGGATAAGTAAAAACGAGAAGAGCCTGGGTCACCTTGACGACCAGAACGACCACGTAACTGGTTATCAATACGTCGTGATTCATGACGTTCTGTACCAATAATATGGAGACCACCGGCATCAAGTACTTTTTTATGATCTTCTTCCCACTGCGCTTTAATCTTTGCCACTTTCTCAGGTTTAGGATCGTGAATTTTAGCAATTTCAGATTGCCAGTTACCACCTAACACGATATCTGTTCCACGACCGGCCATGTTAGTCGCGATTGTTACCGCTCCAGGGCGTCCCGCTTGGGCGACAATATCCGCTTCACGTAAATGTTGTTTGGCGTTCAATACTTCATGGGGAATTTTCGCTTTCTTCAAAACCCGCGACAGTAGCTCAGAGTTTTCGATGGAAACGGTACCTACCAAAGTAGGTTGTCCACGCTTAACACATTCTTTTATGTCTTCTACTATAGCTTCATACTTTTCTTCAGCTGTTAAGTAAATTAAATCAGCTTTATCGTCACGAAGCATGGGTTTATTGGTCGGTATTACCACCGTTTCCAAACCATAGATATGGTTAAACTCAAATGCTTCGGTATCTGCAGTTCCTGTCATACCCGCCAATTTTTCGTATAGTCGGAAGTAATTCTGGAATGTAATAGAAGCAAGGGTTTGGTTTTCATTTTGAATTTTCACACCTTCTTTAGCTTCAACAGCTTGGTGTAATCCTTCTGACCAGCGACGCCCTTCCATAGTTCGGCCAGTATGCTCATCAACGATGACGATTTCATCACCATTAACAATGTAGTCGACATCTTTACTGAATAGTTTATGGGCTCTCAAAGCAGCGTTAACATGATGCAATAACGAGATATTTGAGGCCGCAAATAAGGACTCATCTTCTGGTAAAATACCATTGCGCTGTAAAATTTCTTCTACATGTACTTGACCACGTTCAGTCAGATGAATTTGTTTACCTTTTTCATCTATAGTGAAGTCCCCTTCACCTTCGCGTCCAGCTTCGTCACCTTCTTTATCTTCATCTGCTTGTTGAATTAGCTCAGGGATAATTAAGTTAATTTGACGATATAGTTCCGAACTATCTTCTGCTTGCCCAGAGATAATTAAGGGTGTTCTAGCTTCATCGATAAGGATTGAGTCAACTTCGTCTATTACTGCAAAGTACAGTTTCTTTTGTACTCTATCATTGGGACTGAACGCCATATTGTCGCGCAAATAATCGAAACCAAATTCATTATTAGTACCATAGGTAATATCAGCGGCGTAAGCTTCTTTTTTCTCAGCATGAGACATACCAGGAACGTTACAACCCACTGTCATTCCTAAGAATTCAAATAACGGACGACTCCAGTCAGCATCACGTTTGGCTAGGTAGTCGTTGACCGTAATAACATGCACACCTTTACCGGATAAACCATTTAAGTAAGCAGGTAACGTCGAGGTTAAGGTTTTACCCTCACCTGTACGCATTTCAGCGATTTTACCTTCATGCAGTACCTGTCCACCCACCATTTGCACATCAAAATGACGCATGGAGAAAACTCGCTTACTGGCTTCTCTTACAACCGCAAAAGCTTCAATCAAGATATCATCTAAACTTGCACCGTCTTCAATGCGTTGCTTAAACTCTACCGTTTTCCCTTTAAGTTGCTCATCATCTAAGGCTTCGAGTTCAGGCTCTAGGGCATTAATTTCTACAACACGTTTGTTAAGTTTTTTTAACAGGCGGTCATTACGACTACCGAAAATTTTTCTGAATATACTCGAAAACATCGCTTTAAAGCTTCCAATCTAATAGAGAGATAAAACAATCGGCTCCCAATGGAGCCGATTTTCAAAATTACGTGGTTAAATTAGTTATCACTTTCGATAAACATAGGGCAACGGGTCTTGCTGCTTACCATTTTTAATCACTTCGTAATGTACATGAACGCCTGTTGAACGTCCGGTACTACCCATAAGGGCTATTTCCTGACCTTTGGTGACCACATCCCCAATCTTAACACTTATGCCTTGATTATGACCATAACGAGTAACCAAACCATTACCATGATCAATTTCTACCAATTGACCATAACCATAACGTTCGCCTGCCCAAGTCACTAAACCAGCGCCGGTAGACACAACGGCATCGCCTTGTTTACCAGCGAAATCTAAACCTTTGTGCATGGTTGGCAGGCCGCTAAAGGGGTCTTTTCTGACACCGTAATAAGAAGATAACCAACCAGAAGTAATAGGACGACCTTCTAAATGAGTCTGTTGGTCTATATGGTGATTCATCATGATAGATTCAAGGGCAGCGAGTTGTTGAGTTTTACTATCTAAACTCTCAAGCATGGAGTCCATGCGCTCTAACAGCTCATTACTGCCTTCAATAGTAATCACTGAATCTGTAATAGGACCACCAAGGTTATCCAATTCCTGAAAGCCAAATTCGTCTTGATTTAAGCCTGCCTGTTCAACCAATCTGGCGCCCAGAGCATTCACTCGTTGAATCTGACTTTGTACATCAGCCAAGTTAAGCATGATGCCAGCCAACTGTTGTTGTGTTGCAGATTTTAGTTCTGTTACGTCTCGTTGTTGCTCAATAAAGCCGCTTTTTGCATACTCAATGCGAGCATGAGACTCATTTATTTTGTGATCCGTCCGGCTTGAAAGCATAACCAGCCCGCATACCAAAACAAAGCCGACAACCAATCGTTGCTTACCTATATGATAGGAAAACTCCGTTGATTTGCCTTTATAATGTAGTGTTAAACTCATGTAAGGTATTCTCGTGATTTTTTAGCTGCAGTGGATTCTAAACCTGATAGCCTTATGTTGATAGCTATATTAGGTATCCAGAATCAACCTAAGCGTTTACTTTTCATACAGTTCAAATTGGCTTTTTGTTAGTAATTTTGTGCCAATACCCATATCGTTTTTTCTAACCCCAAACAATACCTTGTAGAACATAAGGTTATCAAGGTATTTATATGAGGTGTTTGATTCTTTTTGCAGTTACTAAACTAAAAAATGCCGCAAAGGCGGCATTTTTATATAAATAGCTAATTCGCTAATACTGCTGGTGCAAAATGAATGGGGACTTCATCTTGATTTTCGTAGGTAACATATTCCCAACAGCTTTGGTCGTTTAACATCGCATTCAGCAATTTATTATTTAGACCATGACCTGACTTGTAGGCTCTTAATTCGCCAACAATGCTATGGGCACCTAGATACAAATCACCTACTGCATCGAGAATTTTGTGTTTCAAAAACTCATCTTGATAGCGCAAACCTTCAGGATTTAACACACGGTATTCATCTAAGGCAACCGCATTTTCCATGCTGCCACCTAGTGCCAGGTTATTAGCATTCATGTATTCAAAGTCGCGCATGAAACCAAAGGTTCTCGCACGGCTCACCTGATCAACGTAAGAGGATGCGTCAAAATCCAATACAATGTGCTGACGAGTTTGACTAATAACCGGGTGTTCAAAGTCGATTTTAAAGTCTACTTTGAAGCCATCGTAGGGATGAAACTCAGCCCACTTATCACCGTCTTCAACACGAATGTGTTTGGTAATACGAATGAATTTTTTGGGTGCATTTAACTCTTCAATACCAGCCGATTGCAGCAAGAAAATGAACGGACTCGCGCTGCCGTCCATAATCGGAAGTTCATTACTGTCAACTTCAACAATAATGTTATCGATGCCTAAACCGGCTAAGGCTGAGGATAAATGCTCAACCGTATAGATAGATACCCCGTCCGCATTACTCAGACAGGTACACAGCACTGTATCGCCTACTGCATTCGCTTTAGCAGGAATATCCACATGAGGCTCAAGATCGATGCGGCGAAATACAATTCCCGTATTCGCCGGCGCAGGCCGGAGAGTCATAGAGACCTTTTCACCTTTGTGCAGACCTATCCCTGTTTCTTGCACAGCATGTTTGATTGTGCGTTGTTTTATCATCTAAACGTTGCCTATCCAAAAACATTAATCAGCTAAAAACCGGCGCGTAGTATACTGACCAGCTGGTCTAATGTCAAAAAACTGTCATATTTGTTATGCAGTGCTTTTTGCATCAACCCCATCACTTTATCAATGACCAAGTGTTCACACTATCTCAGATGAGACGTGAACCATGGGATAAGTGATCAAGCACAGTATAACCCCTCGCGTTTTTACGCTCTCAAAATTCGCTACTAACTATGTAGCTACGACCTCACAAACGTCGAAAAATTCACTTTTCGACGAAAAATCAGTCAGCTTGCTTTCGCAAAAAAGCAGGAATATCCAAATACTCATAATCGGTATTGGCTTCCGTTTTTTCTTCCGTAGCAACCGCTTTATTCATATCGGTAGCAGTGTTACCAATGCGATCACCGCTATCAGGCTGCAGTTTGAACTGCTTCGCTTCAGCTGAAACCCGTGAACCTTGACTACTAACCAATGAAATATCAGGTTTGCGTTCTGCACCAATACCGGTTGCAACAACAGTAACTCGTAGCTCGTCAGTCATTTCCATATCAATAACTGTACCCACAACCACTGTTGCATTTTCAGATGCAAATGCCTTAACTGCGTTACCAACAGTTTCAAATTCATCGATAGCAAAGTCTGGTCCAGCCGTAATATTTACAAGAATACCGCGAGCGCCAGTTAGGTCGATATCTTCCAACAACGGACTTGCAATTGCAGCTTCAGATGCTTCTTCTGCTCGGTCTTCACCGGTGCCAGAACCACTACCCATCATTGCCGTGCCCATTTCAGACATCACTGTTTTCACGTCTGCAAAGTCAACGTTAATTAAACCAGGACGCGTAATTAGCTCAGCAATCCCCTGAACCGCACCGCGTAACACGTCATTTGCAGCACTAAAGGCTTGCAGTAAAGGCGTGCCTCTTCCCATTACTTTCAGCAATTTTTCGTTCGGGATCGTAATCAATGAATCGACATATTTTGTCAACTCTTCAATGCCCTGCTCAGCAAATTCTATGCGTTTTTTACCTTCAAACGGAAAAGGCTTAGTAACAACTGCAACGGTCAAAATACCTAATTCTTTTGCTACTTTAGCGACTTCAGGTGCCGCCCCCGTACCTGTACCGCCGCCCATACCAGCAGTAATAAAAACCATGTCAGCACCTTCAAGGGCTTGACGGATGGTTTCGCTATCTTCTTCTGCAGCTTGACGTCCGATATTTGGGTTAGCGCCCGCTCCCAAACCTTTAGTGACGCCTGAGCCTATTTGTAAGGTCACATTGGCAGAAGAACTGCGTAACACCTGGGCATCAGTATTTACAGCGATAAACTCTACACCTTCAATACTTTGAGACACCATGTGCTCAATTGCATTTCCACCGCCACCGCCGACGCCGATGACCTTTATGACAGCTTCTTCGCTGTGACTATCCATTAATTCAAACATTATTTTTCTCCGATTTTTGCGCGATAGACCGTAAGAAGTGAATACTTACGGTCAATTTTTTAAGATCCCGAGATTTTTCCATCCTCAGAATTCCCCCTTAAACCAACTTTGAACACGATGCCATAGTCCTTCGCTGGACCCGGCTTTTTGCGCTGATTTCGATTGCATGGATTCTTTGCCATATTGCAACAACCCAATTGCGGTTGCGAAACTCGCATCTTCAACGTATTCAGATAAACCTTTCATGCCGATTGGTTCTCCAACTCGAACAGGCATTTGAAACAACTCTTCTGCAAATTCTACGGCACCTTCCATTTTTGCCGAACCGCCAGTTAAAACGATTCCAGCAGCAATTTGCTCTTCTAATCCACTGGATTTGATCTCTTCATGGATCAATTCAAACAACTCCTGATAACGAGGCTCAATGACCTCTGCTAGTGTGTGTCTTGACATCATTCTTGCTGGACGTCCACCCACGCTCGGGACTTGTATTTGTTCTTCCATACTGACCATGTCACGCAATGCGCAGGCATAGTTAATTTTTATTTCTTCAGCATGATTTATCGGTGTTCTAAATATCTTAGCGATATCGCTAGTAATTTGGTTCCCAGCTACCGGAATAACCGCGGTATGACGAATAGCACCGTCGGTGTAGACCACCATATCTATAGTTCCACCACCAATATCAACGACACAAACACCCAATTCTTTTTCATCATCAGTTAACACCGCATAACTGGACGCAAGGGCAGAAAATATCATTTGGTCAGCATTGAGTTCACAACGCTCTACACATTTCACCAAATTTTTCGCCATATCATCGGCACAGGTTATAATGTGTGCTCTGGCTTCCATTCGCACCCCAGACATACCAATTGGATTTTTTATCCCTTCTTGTACATCAATGGTGTACTCCTGTGGCAGCACGTGTAACAACCGACGCTCCAACGCAATGGGCACTGAACGCGCTGCATGGACCACATTATCAACATCGTCTTGTGTCACTTCTTGATTATTGATCGGTACCATACCGCTCTCGTTTTGGCACTTTACATGACGGCCAGATATCGACATAAATACTGACGATACTCGGCAGTCAGCCATTAATTCCATTTCGCCTACCGCTCGTTGCACAGACTGCACAAGTAAGTTCAAATCGTTGACGCCGCCCTTATCCATACCTTTGGCTGAATGCGTACCTACACCGACAATGCTCACATCACCGTCGTCGAGAATTTCCCCAACCACAGCTTTGACTTTACTTGTGCCCATGTCTAAGCCAACGATTAGATTTCTTTCTGTTACCTTAGACATATTATTTGCTACCCACTTTAACTAACTCTCTTGTTCATTTGTTAATGCGCTTTTCCATCCCACGGCTAATCCCGTGTCATAACGCAAATCAATATAATCTACTTGTTTATCTTGCTTTTTTAACAACGGATAAACATCTACAAAACGTTGTAATCTATCTACATATTCCGAGCGTCCGAGATTAAGTCGAATGCCATTTTCAAGTCGTAAATTCCAAGCAAAACGTTCACTTAGATATAATTCATCAATGCGCAAACTGGCTGAGTTGAGTAATGTTTGCATATCACGATATCCATTTAACGCTGTTTCCTCACTGCCACTTGGCCCGAATAAATCTGGCAATACTTCATTTGGCAATTGAGCTGCGAACCTTTCACCATATTGATTTAACAATGCATCTTTATTCCATCTCGCGCTGGCTATCTCTTCCACTACATGAATATTGAGACTATTCGGCCAACGCTTTCGTACTGATGCTCGATGCACCCAAGGCAATGCCTCAATTTCCTGATGCAATCGATCAACATCAACTTCAAAAAAACTTTCTGGATGTTTTGAACGAATGGTATTTTCAATCAATTCATCCTCAATATTTATTCTCTTCCCACTGACAATAACTTGCTGAATGGGTGCTCGCTGGGCATCTTCCAACCAACTATCTAACCACCAAATGGCGTACACTAGAGCTAGCAGCACAATTGCCAAAAACACCATTCCCACTATTTGATAGCGAGTATTTGGTTGGCTTGTGACAGCGAGTGATTGCATTAATGTTCATCCGCCGTTTTCAATATGGCTAACACTAATTGCTCAAAAGTCATTCCAGCCTGTTTTGCCGCCATGGGTACTAAACTTTTTTCAGTCATACCAGGAACAGTATTCGCTTCTAGTAAATAGAATTGACCACTTTGGTCACACATAAAATCAATCCGCCCCCATCCAATGCCAGACACAGCATGGAAAGCTTCAAGAGCTAACCTACCCAGCCTATTTTCTTCTTCTACAGATAACCCGCTGGGGCAAAAATACTGAGTTGAATCAGAAAGATACTTGGCATCATAATCATAAAAAGTATGGGGTGTAGACATACGAATCGATGGTAGTGCGCTACCATTTAAAATTGTCACTGTGTATTCTGAACCATGGATAAAGCGCTCTAACAAGACGCTATCATCATAATTAAATGCGTCTTGAATGGCCGCTTCTAATTGTGCAGCATTGCTTACTTTGGTCATCCCTATGCTGGAACCTTCCTGCGCAGGCTTGACCATCACTGTGTCCCCTAATTCGTCCATTATAACCTTGCAAGATCGCGCATCAAAGCTACTTTTCTCTGCAATTTGATAATTTGCTGTAGGTAACCCTAAAGTTTGCCAAATTTGCTTAGTTTTAATTTTGTCCATGGCCAAGGCAGAGCCTAAAACACCACTTCCGGTATAGGGTAAATTGAGGACTTGCAATGCACCTTGCATACTGCCATCTTCCCCTCCCCGACCATGCAGCATAATGAGCACGCGCTCAAATCCTTGGCTAACAAGTTCAGTAATCGCCTGTTCTGCAGGGTCAAATTTATGGGCATCAACGCCAGCAGTTTGCAACGCGTTAAGAACCGCATTTCCGGAAAGCAAAGAAACTTTGCGTTCCGCAGAGTGACCACCAAACAAAACGGCCACCTTACCAAACTGCTTTACATCAATGTTTAGTCCATCTGTCATTGCGCACTTCCGACATTCATTTTTTCTTTATTTAATTCAACGGACTGCAAATACTTGGCAATCTGACCAATATTTCCGGCACCTTGTGTCATTAACACGTCTTGGTCCCTCAAGGCTTCGGATAGTAACTTGGGTAGCTCATCTTTATCGGCTACGTAAATAGGCTCGATTTGCCCCCGTTGTCTGATAGAGCGGCACAATGCCTTACTATCAGCACCTTCTATAGCGGCCTCTCCAGCGGAATATACTTCAAGTAACAGAAGACAATCGACCTGAGAAAGCACACGCACAAAGTCTTCGTATAAATCTCGAGTACGGGTAAAACGATGTGGTTGATAAGCCATGACCAAGCGTTTGTCTGGCCAATTGTTACGGGCAACGGCAATGGTTGCAGCAACTTCAGTAGGATGATGACCATAATCATCAACCAATATTACTTCACCGTCACCGGTCTCAAAGCAACCTAATTGCTCAAAACGTCGCCCAATTCCTTCAAAAGCGCCTAATGCATCAACAATGGCCTGATCGTCAACACCTTCATCAGTCGCAACCGCAATAGCCGATAACGCATTTAGAATGTTGTGTTTACCCGCGATATTTAACGTCACTTGTAAGTCAGAGCGCCCAGAACGCTTGGCGATAAAACGACTCTGATTAAACCCCATTTCAATATTGACGGCGCGCACATCCGCTTGCTCTTCAATACCGTATGTCATCACTTTACGTCCGACCCTAGGTAGAAGTGCGCGCACCACAGGATCGTCAACGCACATTACTGCCAATCCATAAAAGGGTAAGTTATGTAAAAAATCTAAGTAAGTGTCTTGCATTCGTTGGAAATCACCGTCGTAGGTTTCCATGTGATCCGCTTCAATGTTGGTCACAATTGAAACCATGGGTTGCAAGTGCACAAAAGATGCATCACTTTCATCCGCTTCAGCGATTAAATAACGACTGCTACCCAATTTAGCATTGGTGCCGGCACTATTTAGCAGCCCACCAATCACGAAAGTAGGGTCAAGTTCAGCTTGAGCAAATATAGTGGCTAATAAGCTTGTTGTGGTTGTTTTACCATGGGTACCCGCTACTGCGATCCCATGGCGGAAACGCATAAGTTCAGCCAACATTTCGGCGCGGCGAATGACGGGAATGCGTGCCTCTTTGGCGGCTATAATTTCAGGGTTAGTATGATCAATGGCACTGGAAACTACCACCACATTGGCGTTTTCAATATTTTCCTGACGATGGCCGATAAAGACTTTAGCCCCCTTGCTTTGTAAGCGCTGGGTCATACCGTTATTTTGTTGATCTGAACCCGAAATGGCATAGCCTTCATTTAATAGTACTTCCGCAATGCCACCCATACCAGCACCACCAATTCCAATAAAATGAATTTGTTTTATGCGGCGCATTTCAGGTACATGATAGTTCGCTTTATCAGGCTTAATCATGAAGCTTCTCCCCCCAGCGTGGCACAAATATCACTAACGGTTTTAGTTGCTTGAGGTTTGGCCAGCGATCTCGCTTTTTGCCCCATAGTTACTCGACTTTCTCCGTCGTTTACTAGTTGTTGAATAATAACTTTCAAACCACCTTCTTCTAATTGAGGTTGAGGTAATAAAACCGCTGCATGATGATCCACTAATGCCCGGGCATTCATGGTTTGATGATCATCCACAGCATGTGGTAAAGGAACAAATATCGCCGCCACACCGACCATGGCAACCTCAGCAACAGTCAATGCACCGGCTCGGCAAATAACGACATCAGCCCAGGCATAAGCTTCAGCCATATCATCAATAAACTCGGTAACCTGCCAATTATCACTGTTTGGCCACACTTGTTGATAAGTGTCTGTCACTGATTGTTGATGGCCTTTACCCGTTTGATGGCGCACTTGCGCGTTAGTAATCTCAGCCAAAGCTGGCGGTACATGCGTATTAAGGGCACTGGCTCCCAAAGAACCGCCGACAATAAGAATATGACACTTACCTTGATTAGCTTGTTTTGCCGGTAAATTAGCGAAATCACTTCTGACGGGGTTGCCCACCCAATTGTATTTGTTAGCAGACTGCTTTCCAAAAGCCTGATTAAAACCAGTCAATACTCGCTTAGCAAACTTGGCAAGGACTTTATTGGTTAGTCCAGGTAATGCATTTTGTTCATGGACAACCAAAGGTATGCCTCGGATCCACGCGGCAATGCCTCCAGGTCCACTCGCAAATCCCCCCATGCCTAAAACGACATCAGGATTAATTTGCTTAATAACTTTCAAAGCTTGGTAAACCGAATGAATCACTTGGAAAGGCGCTTTGAGTAAGCGAAGGATCCCATTGCCACGCACTCCGGCAACGTCAATAAAACTAATATCGAATCCTTCTTTGGGAACAATATCTGCTTCCATACGCGCTGCCGTGCCTAGCCAGTGGATGTGCCAATTGCGTTGCTGCAACTCTTTTGCCACGGCAATGCCAGGAAAAACATGTCCACCCGTTCCACCTGCCATAATCAGAATGGTTTTGTTCATGTCATTCATTCTGCCACCCCTTCTTCATTATGAGGGGCCGCTTCGGCAAGCAGTTTTTTGACTTTAGACTTGGCCTTGTTGACTTTTTTCTTTGAACCTTTGCTCATGGCTTGAACGCCATCAACTCGAATTTCAAAATCAATTCGAATTAAAATTGCTACGGCAACCGCCATGACAATAAGGCTTGAACCACCGTAACTAACCAACGGCAGTGTTAACCCTTTGGTCGGTAAAATCCCTGCACTGGCACCGACATTTACAGCAGTTTGGAAACTGAACCAAATGCCAATGGCATACGCTAGATAGCCATCATAGGGACGTTCAGCTTTTAATGCTAAATTACCGAGTTTCAGTGCCTTGTATACCAATGCAAATAACAGAATTAACACACAGACAACACCCATAAAACCAAATTCTTCGGCTAAAATAGCAACGATAAAGTCGGTATGTGCTTCAGGAAGAAACTCAAGTTTCTGCAAGCTGTTTCCTAATCCTTGACCAAACCAATCACCACGCCCGTAAGCCATTAATGACTGGGTTAATTGATAACCCGCACCAAAAGGGTCTTCCCAGGGCTTTAGGAAAGAACTCATTCGTTCTACTCGATAGTCAGCCGTTAAAATTAACGCCGTAATCGAGGCAAGCCCGGTAAACACTAAACCAAAAAACTGCCATAATTTTGCACCGGCTAAAAACAGTAAACCTAAGGTGGTGGCAAACATCACAACCACTGTGCCCAAATCGGGTTGTAGCAGGATTAAAAATGCCAACACAAAAAACACCACTAGAGGTTTCATAAAACCTTTAAGGTTTTCTGTTACTTCTTCGTATCTGCGCACCATATAGCCTGCCAAATAACAAAAGAAAAATAACTTAGCTAACTCAGCAACCTGAATGGTAATAGGCCCGACTACCAGCCAGCGACGACTACCATTTACTGTGCGCCCTACAAACAGCACCAAAATGAGTAAAACGACGGCCAATAACAGTAACCAAGGGTTACTCACTCGCCACCATTGCATGGGAATTTGCATCACAATACAGGCCGCCACTCCGGCTAAGCACAAATATATGCCGTGACGAATAGCAAAATGAAAGGGATTATCAAATAAACGCGCAGCCACAGGCATGGAAGCTGAAGTGACAATCACCAAACCAATGGCCATCAACGCAATGCTGATCAGAATAAAGTTCACATCAAACGCTTTTCCGTCGATTTGTTTGCCATCATGACGCTGAGAAAACATTCTACGCAACATGGAATCGTTTTGTGTGTTCATTGTCGTTGTTCTGCTTTCACTCATTGGGTGACCTCCAGAACACTTTGTTTGAATACATCGCCACGATGTTGATAGTTATCAAACATATCCAAACTTGCACAAGCAGGCGATAACAAAACAATATCACCACTTTCGACAATGCCATTTGCAAAGGTCACAGCCTCTAATAAATCAGCGACTTCAATACTTCCTGGTTTTAAAGACGCTAGTTCCCTGCCGTCTTTACCTAAGGTAATTAATAGATCGACATCAGCCAACAACATGGGTTGTAATTCAGTGAAATTAGCTTTTTTACCGTCGCCACCAGCAATTAATATAAGTTTGCTGTCTCCTCTATTTTTGAGGCTTTGCAGTGCAGCGATAGTAGCGCCAATATTGGTTGCCTTGGAATCATTGATCCAACGCACATTGCGGTTTTCACTGACTAATTCAAACCTATGCGGTAGGCCAGTAAACATACCTACAGCTTGTACAATCGCAGCTTGCTTTACTCCCAATGGCATAACACAAGCGATGGCCGCTTGAATATTCAAAATATTATGCAAACCTTGTAGCGCACATTGTTGAGCAGAAATAAAATCTTCACCATCTAGGATAATGTTTTCTGCTGGAGCATCCCAACTGATCCCCACTGGCGAATGACTCAAACCAAAGCTGTTTTTAGGTTGATAATTTTGTGGCCATGTTTTTACATCATCTCGATTAGCGATACAAAATTCAGCATTTTGATAGATGCGTTGTTTAGCATCCGCATAAGCGCTAAAAGTCAGATGACGGTCAATATGATCTTCGCTCACATTCAAAATGGTAGCGCAAACTGGGGTTAACGAATGCAGTAACTCAAGCTGGAAACTAGATAATTCAAGGACTAAATATTCGGCACCACAATCCAGTAAATCCAACACTGGGGTACCTATATTCCCGCCCATTTGCGCTTTCATACCAGCGCAATTTAGCATCTCAGTGACCAAACAAGTGACTGTGGATTTTCCGTTAGATCCGGTAATGGCAATGACTGGGATAGTGTTAAAGCGTGCAAATAACTCCACATCTCCAATCACCTCTACCCCCGCATCTTGGGCGTTTTGAAATTCCTTCGCGTTTGGATTTACCCCAGGGCTTAACACAACTAAATCAGCGTTTAATAACACCTCTTGATTGAAGTCACCACTGAGGGTCTGAATTCCACCAGGCAATTCAACTGGATTACGATCCATGCCAATTACCTTAGCCCCCTGAGCATTTAAAAACGCCACGCACGACTTGCCGGTCAGTCCTAAACCAACCACAACAACTTGCATGTGTTTTAAATCAGGGGTTTGCATAACCTTTGTTTATCTCAGCTTTAATGTGGCTAATCCAATTAGCACTAGAATGATTGAAATAATCCAAAACCTAACGATTACACGAGGTTCTGGCCAGCCCTTCAGTTCAAAATGATGGTGAATAGGTGCCATTCTAAATATGCGTTTGCCACGCAACTTATATGACCCCACTTGCAAAATCACTGACAAGGTCTCCACCACAAAGACCCCGCCCATAATAATCAACACGATTTCTTGACGGACAAGCACCGCCATAATCCCCAGAGTACCGCCTAACGCTAATGAGCCGACATCGCCCATAAACACTTGAGCCGGATAGGTGTTAAACCATAAAAAGCCTAATCCAGCACCAACAATAGCGGTGCACACAATCACTAACTCACTCGTTTCCGGAATATAAGGAATATTCAGGTACGCAGAAAAGTTAATGTTGCCAGTGGTGTAGGCAAAAATCGCCAATGCCCCTGCCACCAAAATTGTAGGCACAATGGCGAGTCCATCTAAACCGTCAGTTAAATTCACTGCGTTACTGGTCCCCACCACGGTGAAATACACAACCACCATGAAAAACATCCCAAGTTGTGGCATCACTTCTTTGAAAAAAGGCACCAAGAGTGCAGTTTCAGCAGGATCTTGGCTGCTTGCATACAAATAAATAGCAACAGCGATGGCAATAATGGACTGCCAAAAATACTTCCATTTAGCGATTAGCCCTTTAGGATCTTTACGCACTACTTTACGATAATCATCAACAAAGCCAATCAGTCCATATCCAACTACAATTGACAATACCACCCAAACATAGCGGTTACTCAGGTCTGCCCATAACAAAGCACTGGTCAGGATCGCAGCCAAAATGAGCAAGCCCCCCATAGTGGGAGTACCCGATTTGGACAAATGACTTTGCGGGCCATCATCACGGACAGTTTGACCGATTTGCATAGTTTGCAACCAACGGATCATGCTAGGACCAATTAAAACGGCCATAAGCAAAGCAGTTAGGGTGCTAAGGATTGCGCGCAGGGTCAGGTATGAAAATACATTGAACCCTGCATCATATTGCTGCAACCATTCAGCCAACCAAATTAGCATGCGATTCGCTCCCTAACTCGTTCAAACTTTCCCACAGGAGAATCCTCCAAAGCTTTCACGACGTTTTCCATACGAGCACTTCTAGAACCTTTAACTAAAATCGTAATGTCACGCTGCTCAGAGGCTAGATGGTCACTAATATATTCAATGAGCAACCCAATATCACTGAAGTGTTTACCACCAAAGATATCGCTGGCAGCCTGACTTAACACACCAAGAGTGGTTAAATTATCAATACCTTTTTGTTTCGCGTGTTCACCCACTAACTCGTGGTAATAGCGCGCTTTTTCACCTAACTCACCCATGTCACCCAACACCAAAATACGGTAACCACTGAAGCTACTGAGTAAATCGATTGCGGCATTAACAGAGGCGACATTAGCGTTATAGGTATCATCTAAAATTTTAACTTGATTGGTTAACTGTTTGACCTGCAGGCGGCCACTCACTTGCTGCATGTTTTGCAAACCAAATTTAATATCGTCTAAACTTGCTCCAACATTCATCGCCAACGCAGCGGCAGCTAGGGCATTACCCACATTATGAGTACCAGGCAATGACAAGGTAAGATGAATTTTGCCTTTTGGTGTACACATCATAAATTGCGCACATCCATCGATACCAAGGCTAATATCTTGAGCATAAAACTCAGTTTCTTTGCTTTCTGAGAACCCTTGAATATGGCATTCTTTCAATTTGCCAGACCAAAAATCACTAAACTGGCTATCTTTGTTGATAATAGCCGTACCTTCCTTACTTAAACTTCTAAAAATTTCACTTTTTGCCCGAGCAACACCCAATAAACTCCCAAACCCTTCTAGATGAGCTGCAGCAGCATTGACGATAGTGGCAACATCCGGTTTAACTAAATTGGTGGTATACGCAATCTCGCCCAAGTGATTCGCGCCCATTTCGATCACCGCGAAATCATGGTCTTGTTGCAATCTCAATAATGTTAGAGGCACGCCAATCTCATTGTTAAAATTTCCATCAGTGGCAAGTACATTACCGATTCGCGATAAAATACCAGCCACCATTTCTTTCACCGTTGTTTTGCCACTACTTCCGGTAATGCCCACGGTTTTTGGCGCAACTTTTTGTTTTACTGCCGCGCCCAACGCCCCTAATGCCAACTTTGTGTCTTCCACCAAAATGTAAGGTAAATGGGTTTCGATTTCTTGCGATACAATCAGTGCAGCAGCACCACTGTTGGCAGCTTGATCAACAAATTTATGGCCATCAAAATTAGGCCCTACCAAAGCAATAAAAACATCTCCGTGCCCCAAACTTCGTGTGTCTGTGCTAACACCTGTGACCTTGTCATTAGTGCCAAACAACTCGCCATTTGTTTGTTGTGCTATCCAGTCAAGAGATACTTCAATCATTGCATTTTCCCTACACTCAGCGTGTTTACATAATTTCTTTCATCGTACGGTAGAATTTGCTCACCGATAATTTGTTCTGTCTCATGTCCTTTACCTGCAACCACGATCAGATCTCCTTTCTGACTATGAGCAATTGCAAGTTGAATTGCTTTTTTGCGATTGGTTTCAACATAGACCTTTGATTGATCTTTTATGCCGGCGAGTATATCGGCAACAATAGAAGAAGAAGGTTCAGAGCGACTGTTGTCTGAAGTGAGAATGATTTGATCACTAAATCGTTCCGCTGCCTCGCCCATTAACGGACGCTTGCCTTTGTCTCTGTCGCCACCGCAACCAAAAACACATATAAGTTGTTTGTCACTATGCACTCTTGCTGATTTAAGCGCTTGCTCTAGGGCATCCGGTGTATGGGCAAAATCGACAATTAAATGACCCGCTGTAGGGTGTTCAAAGAGCTCCATCCGTCCGGCCACGGGTTTTAATTTCGCGCACAATTTGGCCAATTGCTGTAACGGCAGACCTAAGACTAAAAGACTCGCCATCGCGGCCAGTAGGTTAGCCACATTGAACTGACCTAACAAACCACAGTTAATCCGGGCATTTCCCCATGAAGAATGCAGTTCAAACGACAAACCACTATGGCTATAATCAATATGACTAGCTAGGCAATAGTGCCGCTGTTCTGGCAATTGTTCGACCTTTAACTGGGTCGAAAACAAAGTAATATGTTGCTGTCTCGACGCGGCAACCACCCAGTTTTGCGTCTCAGGATCATCTGCATTTAAAACCAAATGTTTGAGCCCTGGCTGGTTGAGTAATTGCCGTTTTGCCTTGGCATATTCATGCATATTGCCATGATAATCCAAATGATCGCGGGTCAGATTAGTAAAGACTCCGACATCCATTTTAAGCCCTTGAATACGATCCTGAACCAAGGCATGTGACGACACCTCTAAAGCCACTTGTTTCGCCCCAGATTGCACAAATTTGCCAAGTAACTTTTGCACCTGACAGGCGTCTGGCGTGGTATTTAGCGTTTTTTCTAATGCATTGTTATCAGCGCTGTACAGTCCTGCGCCTAAGGTCCCTATTGAAGCTGACTTGTCGCCACATAAATAACGCAGTTGACTGATTAACTGCACCACTGACGTTTTGCCATTTGTCCCCGTCACACCAACCACGTCTAAATGTTGAGCAGGTGTACCGTAAAATGCGGCGGCCAATTGAGATAGCTTTTGTCCCAACTGATAAAAAGAGATCAAAATACTCTGTTCACGCATTTCAATATCGCCGTGACGTTGCGGCTGTTCAACTTCTTGCAAGATCAATTTCGCACCTAGGCTAATTGCCTGAGGAATAAAGTCTCGTCCATCTAACTGATGACCTTTTATTGCCACAAAAACACTGTGAACTGCCACTTCACGGCTATCTAATACTAATTCACTGACTTGCACCTCAGGTGCATCAATTTTAAATTGCGCAAGTATAGATTTGATATCAGTGGTGTTGTGTAAATGCGGCATCATTGTTCTCCTCGTTTGGCGATTGAGGAAACATTTTTGGCATCTGGCGGAACATTCAATAATTGCAGCGTGTTGGCCATAATAGAGCTAAAAACCGGAGCAGCGGTGTCACCGCCGTAATACAAGTCGCCTTTAGGCTCATTAATTAGCACAACCACCGCCAGTTGGGGATCAGAAACAGGGGCCACACCGGCAAAAATATTCACATATTGCTCGCCGTAGCCGCCTTTAATCGCTTTACGACTGGTGCCTGTTTTACCCGCAACACGGTAGCCTGGCACTCGCGCTTTGCGGCCTGAACCACCGTCTTCAAGTACACTTTCCATCATATTCAACACACGATGAGCATTCTCTTCACTAATAGCCCTTTCTTGAATTTTTTGTTCATCTGACATGACAATACTGAGGGGTTGTTTAACACCGCCATTGCCTAAAATGGAATACATTCGTGCCAATTGCATAGTGGTAACAGATAATCCGTACCCGAATGACAAGGTAGACAATTCAAATTTCGACCATCTTCGCTGTTCGTTGAAAAGCCCGCCCTGCTCGCCAATCAAATTAGTGCCTGTTTCGCTCATCAATCCCATGTTGTAATAAGTGTCTAAAAGGAATTCTTTGGGTACTGAAAGCGCTAATTTTGAAGTACCGATATTGCTCGATTTTTTAATAATTTGCTGCAAAGTTAATTTGCCGTAATTACGGGAATCGCGGACGATACTTCCACCTAGACGTCGCCAACCTGGCGAGGTGTCGATAATGGTTTCAGTGTCAGCAGAACCAAACTCTAGAGCACTCACCACAGCCAGCGGCTTAACAGATGAACCAGGTTCAAACGTGTCGGTAATTGCTCGGTTGCGAATTTTCCGTGGTGATACACCTTTGCGGTTGTTTGGATTAAAAGAAGGGCTATTCACCATCGCCAATATTTCCCCGGTATTCACATCGGCCACCACGACTGAGCCAGATGTAGCACGGTAAAAATGCACGGCTGACTTTAATTCACGGTAAGCAAGCGCTTGAATTCGTTGGTCTATGGTGAGTTGAATATTTTGCGGCTCTTTTCCTTTTTCCTGTTCTAATATTTCAACTTGACGCCCTTTGGCATCACGACGAATCGTTCTAGAGTCTGGGGTTGCTGACAAATATTCGTCATATAATTTTTCTATTCCTTCGATTCCTTGGTCGTCAACATTGGTGAAACCAACGACATGGGCCGAGGCTTCGCCTGCCGGATAATAACGACGAGATTCGTTGACTAAGTATACCCCTGGAATTTTTAGCTTCTGTACAAAGGTAGCCATTGCCGGCGACACTTGTCGTTGCAAATAGACAAATTTGCTATTTTCATTGCTGGCTTTTTTAATCAGTTTATCAACGTCTTGGCCTAATACCTCAGCAAGAGCTTGCCATCTGCGAGTATCGGCTAGCGCACCTTTTTCCGGATCTGTCACGGTTGGAGGGTGCGCCCAGATAGCTTTTGCAGGCACACTTACTGCTAACTGCTCACCGTTTCTATCAGTAATTAACCCGCGATAAACTTCATTATTACGCACTCGGAGGGTTCGATTATCACCTTCTTCAATCAATTGATCAGGATTGATAACCTGAATATAGGCAGCTCTGGCAGTCAATACTGCAAACACGGCTAGTATGGCACCAACAACCACTATGAAACGCCACTGCACTAAACTTGGAGCAATGTTTTTCTTAGCTTGTTTAGTTCTAGCCTTGGTCATTTCAAACGCACCACAACTTCATCTTCTGGACTGGGTCTGTGCATATCAAGTTGCTTCTTCATCGCAACTTCAATGCGGTTATGATCGGTTAACGCCCCTTGCTCAAGGATTAAGTGACGCCACTCAATATCTAATTGATCTTGTTCTTGCATTAGCTGTTCTAGGGCCATCGACATCTGTCGATTGTGGTGCGCACTCATGATCACGGCGAACGCACTTATCAATACCATTAAAAACAACAAAACCCGTATCGGATGACGGGCTAGTTCAGTGAAGATTAAGTTGACCAAATTGAAGTTGGTCCTAGTATCTGTCACAGCTTCTGAGCCACCCTTAACACTGAACTTCGCGACCTCGCATTCACTTTAATTTCATACTCACTTGGCTTAGTCGCTTTACCAATTAACTTCATTGCCCGGGTCGCATCTATTTGCGCCTGGGTAATTGCCATTCGGGCTGGTACCTGCATTCCCCGACTTTGTTCGCGCATAAAGCGTTTTACCAATCGATCTTCTAATGAGTGAAAACTGATCACGGCCAGTCGTCCTCCTGAAGAAAGGCACGCTAATGCTCCTTTAAGTCCGTCGCGAACTTCATCTAATTCGCTATTAATATAAATACGAATTGCCTGAAAAGTCCGTGTAGCAGGATGTTTAAATTTATCTTTCACCGGTACTGCTTCATCCACTAACTTTGCCAATTGCAATGTTGTAGTTAGTGGAAACTCATCGCGACTATTCACAATGGCATGGGCGATACGTTTACCGAACTTTTCCTCACCAAATTCTTTTATTACCTGGGTAATATCATCTTCTTCTGCTTTTGCCAGCCACTGAGCCGCACTCATACCTTTACTGGTATCCATGCGCATATCCAATGGCCCTTCGCGCATAAAGCTAAATCCACGCTCGGCATCGTCTAATTGTGGAGACGACACGCCAAGATCCATCAAAATGCCATCCACTTGACCGAATACCTGATGTTTGTGAGCAACTTCTTCAATGTTTGAAAATGCCACATGCTCAATACAAAAGCGGTTGTCATCAGCAAAGCGTTTAGCCGCTTCAATCGCATATGGGTCGCGATCTAAAGCAATTAAGCGGCCTTTGTCAGACAACTTCTGCAATACTTTTTCCGTATGTCCGCCGCGCCCAAAAGTAGCATCCATATAGACGCCGTCGGGTTTAATCGCCAACCCTTCAATGGACTCATCTAAAAGCACTGAGCGATGCAACGTTTGTGACGATTCGTTTTCAGTGATCAAAGTGAGAAGTCCTGTAAGCGCTCAGTTAATTCAAATTCGCCGCCTTTCTCAGTTTCAATATCTTGATGAACCTGTTGCTGCCATGTTTCTGCATCCCAAATTTCGAAGCGATTAAGCTGTCCAACTAACATGATTTCTTTACTTAAGTTGGCATGTTGACGAAGTGGTGCTGACAATAAGAAGCGACCATTCTTGTCCATATCACCTTCCATGGCATAACCTAAAAGAAGTCGCTGTAAGCGGCGTTCTTGAGGTATCATGCTGGAAAGCTTACTAAGTTTGAGTTCAATCTCTTCCCATTCGGGAAGTGGGTAAAGTAGCAGACAGCTTTGCTGTGTATCGATTGTGCAAACCAGTTGTCCCTGACAATCATCTAGCAACAACTGTCGATACCGTGTAGGTATCGCCACCCTGCCTTTTACGTCTAGATTGATTGCGTTAGCGCCGCGGAACATATCCCCTAGCCTTTTTTATTAGTTTGCTTTTATTGTTTTGTTAGCACCAGTTTGCAACACATTGAGATCACTTTGATCCACTTTCTGCCACAATTACCCACAAATGAGAGTTTAGGTTTCCACTAACCCCATTGTCAAGGACAAAAAACAGGTTAACCAGATGCCGCGAATGTCAATTAAATTAAGGGCTAGACGAAAGCGGCTGATATATATAAAGAAAGCCTTTAAAGCTGTTTTTATGTACAGTGAAATTCTGGGATTTTGAAGGTTTAAAATAAGGTGAAAAAATTTTGTCTAACGTCCCTCTCTTATTCTTAAAAACGCAAAACAATCATATAGATGGTAATTTTTATAATAAGCTAGCCTTCAACTTATAATAAGATATCCTCAGTCACGGCAATAAATGCGGTTTTCGCGCCCCAACTGGTTTGTAAAAGGGAGGCGTTAGCATGCCATTACATTATCAACCTAAGCATTGGAGAGATTAACGATGATCGATAAAAGGCAATTTGGAAAAATGCCCGATGGCCAAACAGTGGATAGCTACATTTTAACAAACAACAATGGAATGGCCGTTGAAATATTGACACTAGGCGCCATTATTCGATCTTGGAAATTAGCTTGTGATCCCAGCGTAGATATAGTGCTAGGCTTTGATAGTGTTGCGGAGTATTTATCTGACCAAAGTTATTTGGGGAGAACTGTGGGACGCTACGCAAACCGAATCGAAAACGGAAAATTTACACTCGCTGAGAAAACCTATTCCGTTAGCACCAACTTACAGGGTAACTGTTTGCACGGTGGGGTGGAAGGCTTTCACAATCGAATTTGGGCCGTGACTAAAACACAGGACAATCCATCCCCAAGTGTTACTTTGAGTTTGACGAGCGAAGACGGCGATCAAGGGTTTCCGGGAACCTTAAAGGTTGATGTCACTTTCAGCCTTGATCAGGAAGATCGTTTAACCATTGAATACCATGGGCTTTGCAACCAAGACACGGTTTTCAATCCTACCCAACATAGTTACTTCAATTTAGCGGGTCACGATTCGGGCAGTATTTTTGACCAACAAATTACCCTGGCCGCAAACTATTACACACCTGCAGATGAAAATGCGATTCCCACGGGAGACATAAAATCAGTGGATAACACTGCCTTCGATTTACGTCAGCCGACCCCCTTTAAACAAGCTATCCAGCAACAAGATGAGGCCATAAAAGCCGCCAATGGACTCGACCATAATTGGTGTGTGGATGGATTTACACCAGCTCAAGAAAAGCTGAATTGGGTTGCAGATGTGACTGAACCAAAATCTGGGCGCGTGTTGGTCACTGAAACGACCATGCCAGGTGCGCAAATATACACGGGTAATTTTATTGGCGAGAATACCCTTGGTAAAAACAACACTAGGTACGCCGCCTATCACGGTTTCTGTATTGAGTCCCAGTTCTACCCGAACAGCCCAAACCAAGCCGAGTTTCCCAGTGCAACTCTGCGCGCCAACTCACCTTTTGTGTCGCGGACGAGCTATCAAATTAAACAAAAAAGCCAACAGTAATCACACTGCTGGCTTATGTCTATTTAACGAAGTAGCGTTAGAAAGTATTAAGCGCTTGGCGCTTCTTCTTTTTTAGTATCGTCAACGACGCTTATTTGAATAGCGCGAATAGGCTTTTCAGTGTTGACTGATAGTTGTGCTAAACGGTTTAATTGAGTAAGTGACAACATTGCCGTATAGATAGCGCCAAGATAGCCGCTATTTTTTAGCTCAATAATAATTTCGTCTGATAACTCATTGACGCGTTTTTCATTGATAGTAAAAAGGCCCGTAACAGCACGTTTTTCACCGCTACCGTACTGAACATTTAATTGCACTGCATCGAGTAATTCTAATTCAACGATTCGTTTGATAAAACGCTGGGTTGCCAATTCACTGTTAGTAATTTCGCCCAGTAGGTCTTGACGATTTTTTAGGTAATCCGTTGGCTCGCCTTCGGCAGTAAATAAACTTTCACCTTCTGTTTCGCCAACCAAGACGCTAGTTTCATCAATGTAAACGCCTAGCTTGTCACCGTCAGGGCGCACATCAAAAGGGTAACGTTGAATGTTCAAAGGCATAACATGGCCTAACCATTTGTCATCTTTGAAATATAAATTAGTACCTTGCTCCAAACCAAGCATGGCAATTGAATGGAAATTGCCTGAAGCTTGATCTTTAATAAAGACAATAGGCATACAACTGGCAATTTGCGCGTACTCACGCAATGTAGCAGAGGCTAAATGCGTTTCTTTAGCAAATTCAAAGTTATGCTGGGTCTTTACTTTTAACGCACTATGTTTATTTTTATCCAGTGGAATATAATTCGTTTTCATTACTTCTTGTTCTCTTTTAAATGATGCTCCGCGGGGAAAACACGACGGAGATTAAAATCACTTTCAAACACTTTACTAGCTCTTTGCACTGCCTGAGCACGGTAAAATATAAGTCAGTTTGTGCCAGAAAGTGTGCAAGTATGTTTTATTTGGCGTGGGAAGTCACCACCCTAGCCCTTTAAATTAGAAATACTTTATTAAAAAGTGTACTTCGGTCTGAAATTATTAGGAATTAACCACTGTGGCTATATATTCTGCGAGTTTGGCCTCGGCCTCTTCGCCAAATAGAATGTGACAGGCTTCCTTTAACCCCGGTGCCTGTAAGATATCTTGTTGGGGAACCACTAAGGCAATTTTTGAGCGCCGCCGTAAAAAGTCATCTAAGGTTGTTATCATTTCACGATTGGCTGCATGTTCCACTTCAACTCTAAGGTATTCGCTGTTTTCGATGAGTAATTTTCCCATATCTGGGTTTTCGCGAATGCTTTCCAGCATATTGATAGCATTTCGCCAATATCTACGCCAAAATCGTTGGGTTAGGGGTTCCGACGAACTGCTAGGGGTAAGATCATCCAATCCCATCAATTTGGCACGATGGAAAAACTCTTTTTTTACCGCCTCGCCGGGTTCGCCGTACCATTTGTAATTTTTGTAAGCCAAGGGAATATGAAAGGACGCTATTAACTCACAAATTTCCTCGCCAACGTTGATACAGTCGGTTAATTTACCCCCAAATATTGATAAATAATGGTTGTCTTTGTCGACGTCAATGGCATGTTTTCGTGACAACTTCACCCAGTCAGCCTCACCTCCTTTGCCTTTCATGGCTAAAGGTCTCACCCCGCAACGCTCTGCTATAATGTCTTTTTTAGTCAAAGGCTGAGCTAAGGACAAGAGTTTATTAACGTTCGACAAGATAAAATCTCTATCTTCATCGGTTACCTGAGACTGAGGTCCATCAACTTGAGTGTCGGTTGTGCCAATGCAGGTTTTAGGGCCCATAGGTATGATAAAAAATAAACGGCCATCATCAGCAAAAAAAGTCAGCACTTTTTCACTGTCTGTGAGTTTGTTTACAATTAAGTGCACACCTTTAGAAAACAGATGATGGTGCTCGGTGGTTTGATTATTAATTTGATTTACCTGATCGACAAAAGGGCCCGTTGCATTAATGATAGCTTTCGAGGAAATTTCTATTTTTTCGCCACTGATTTGATCGGTAACTTCACTAAACCATATATCATCGACTTTGCGCGAGTGCTCTAACCCCACATAGTTAGCGGCTATGCATCCATAACTCATACTAGAGCGAACGAAGTTGAATACAAATCTGGCGTCGTTATCATGCAAGTAAGCATCTGAATATTCAAAACCACCTGAAATATGCTCAGTGTTAACAATAGTCTCCATTTGTTTCATTTTTTCGGGAGATAAGTAGCGAGGCATTTTTGTAAAAAAACGCCCCATTAGCCAATATAAAAGTGTTCCCATGTAAATAAATACGGGATTAAAACGAAAACCACGCTGAATGCTCGTGAAAAACCGTATTTCCTGAACGGTGGAGGGATAATGTCGCATTAGATGATTGCGACTTCTACATAGCTTATTGACTAAAGCAAACTCAAAAGTCTCTAGATATTTGATCCCTCCCCAAGCTAAATTGGATGAATTTGAGCTCGTAAAATCGGCAAAATCCCCCTTATCAATTAGCGCTACCTTAGCCCCTTTAGCCGATAACGCAGCGGCTGAAACTGCACCATTGATCCCACCACCAACAATGAGCACATCAAAGGTCTGTTGAGAAAGCTTGGCAATATTACTTTTACGTAAATTCATGGTTTTGTGTTATTCCAAACGTCATCCAGTATTTGAATTTCTTGATTTAAAAAATCCATTAATTGATATCTCAGTAAATGATAAGCTAGTCAGTGTAACAAGGTTAGAATTCGAAACACGAACAAACAAGTATAAAAATAATGGGCTATTCCTCGACCTTGTATTCAATTACAAAATACCGGATAGTTTACAGCAGCTTTGGTTACTTCATGTAACGCTTGGGTTTGTTGGATTTTAACATTTCACTATTTCATCTTAGTGATCATACTATTTCTGAAATTTTAAGGGCTGCTTTGGCTAAGGGCGAAGGTCATAACTCGTGTGGATTTGCAACACGGTTCCCCCTTACATGCGGTTTAACGTTAAAACAAACAAAGCAATCCATGACATGGGCTTTTCAATTCAGGTCACATTGGGTCATTCATTTATACATAAAATAATAAGGAAAACAGTATGAAAAAGAGTTTATGGATTTGTACAGCATTAGCTTTGAGTGGCTGTGTTACAGCGTCTGATGGTGAATTCCATGCATCAGAAAAAGCCACAGAGTTAACCCAAAAGTACATCTTAGTTGATGGTCATATTGATGTGCCATATCGTCTTCAACAAAAATGGGAAGATGTAACCCTGGCCACTGACAGTGGCGATTTTGACTACCCAAGAGCAAAAGCGGGCGGACTTAATGCACCTTTCATGTCAATCTACATTCCAGCGTCTTTAGATGACTCACCGAAATCCACAGCGTTAGCTCACAAATTAATTGATTACGTTGAAGCGATTGTAGGCAGAGCTCCAGATAAGTTTGCCATTGCTAAATCACCTGATGATGTTAAAAAGCAATTTGCTGAAGGATTAATTTCTTTACCTATGGGGATGGAGAATGGTTCTCCGTTACAAGGTGATATGGCAAACCTGAAAACATTCTATGACCGAGGTATACGTTATATTACCTTGGCCCATTCATTAGCCAATCACATATCTGATTCATCATACGATCTGCGCAAAAAATGGAAAGGGTTAAGCCCATTTGGCAAAGAATTGGTGGGCGAAATGAACAATATCGGCATAATGATAGATATTTCCCATGTCTCCGATGATGCGTTTTACCAAGTTATCGAGCTCAGTAAAGCACCAGTTATTGCATCTCACTCGTCATTGCGCCGATTCACCCCAGGATTTGAGCGTAATATGACCGATGAAATGCTGGTGGCGCTAGCTGAAAACGGCGGCGTTGTGATGATTAACTTTGGCTCGACTTTTGTTGATCAAGTCTCTAGAGGCTGGCGCATCACATTGAGTGAGAAACGCAAAGTTATTGAACAAGAGTTTGGCGCTGATAGCGAGCAATTAGCAAATTTTGACGAAGAGTACATTAAAAATAATCCGTTTCCTTTTGCCAATGTGGATACCGTTGTTGATCATGTAGACCACGTAGTTAAATTGGTCGGTATTGATCATGTTGGGATTGGTTCAGATTATGATGGTGTGGGTGATTCTTTGCCGATTGGCTTGAAAGACGTATCTGCTTATCCTAACTTAGTGCAGGGCCTATTGGACAAAGGTTATAATGAAGAGGATATTGCGAAAATTCTAGGAACAAACTTATTGCGTGTGTGGAGTGAAGTAGAAGACTACGCCGCCAAACACTAAAAGATCGGTTAAAAATGAAATGCTGTAGAGTTGGTGAGATCAGAATCGTGTTGTGTTTGCACGTACACATTCTGCACTAACTCTGCATCACAACTGGCTCTGTGCCGAGTACAATCCATACTCCTAGCTAAGTTTTCTTGGGTATCATGCCAAAGTTCCATCTGTTTCTCAGATAGAATATTTTCCAAAGGACTCAATCTAAACTTCATGGTTTGGTTACCAGCACTGAACAGTTTTATCAGCCACGGATAATCCACAACCCAACCATCTGAGTACACAGTTTGACCATTTAACAGGTTATTTAAATCGAAACATACCTGTTTAGCAGACACACCTTTTTCCAGCAAGATTTCACGGGATATGCCATGCAAATCTTGAGCTTCCTGAGTCCAATGCCGCCAATCAGCTTCAGGTTGAATTAAGCGACAATATCGCTGCGACAAATAGGTCACAACGCCTACCTCGATGGGATAACTGTGACTCCCAAATCCACTGGCCTCAATATCGAGTATTGTCGGGATGATGGTCTTATTAATGTTAAACCTCACTTGAATTGAATTCAGTATAAAAATCGGTTTAGTTTTGGTTAATTTACCCTAATTTAGAACTGATTAACAATTGAACTAAAGTCTAACCGTCAATATCGTTTTAAACAGGACGCTTTGTAAAAGCTAAGACTAGCAAAAAAGCCATCCATTATGAAAAATAATAGATGGCTCACCACTAACCTTATATCGAATTAACCAACAAAAGGTCTTATCTCTGATCTACTCTAAAAAATGCGCTTTCAACACTTCAATATCTGCAGGGCTTACTTCTAATTCCTGCTCTATATAGGCTGTAACCGAACCCGATTGAGCAATCATTTCATCAAACGCTGCTTGTATATAGCTTTTTCTGGCCCCCATTAAAGCCGCTAAAGCAGGTTTTGGTAGCTTAGCCAACTTTGCCATCATGGGATCTGCTGGTTCGTTTGCATGCCCTGCAGGTGGCAATAGGTCCTCAGGTTTTAACACTTGCTCGGTAAATTCGTAATCTTGAATAATGACATCTCGCTCAACATCTAGTGCGGTTAAAATAAGCGCAGCGCTGATACCGGTGCGATCCTTACCTGCAGTGCAGTGGAAAACCAAAGGTTCATCAGATTCAACCAATCTGTCGAACATCGCTTTATAATGCTCTTTTTGCTGGCTTAGGATACCCGGGTACATGCTGGCCATAACGCCTTCCATCATTTCTGATGTTATGGGCTGTCCATTCATCACACTTTTAAACGATTCCATATCAAAGTCCATGGCATAATCCCAAGTGTAATGCTCTACTTCACCGCCTTGCCATTCAGTTTTTTCTGACGCGCGCTCTTCTGGGGTGCGAAAATCTACCACGGTGGCAATGCCTAAATCTCTTATTGTTGCATAGTCATCAGAGGTCAAGTTATGCATTGCACCTGAACGATATAACTTTCCCCATTTAACCTGCTTACCGTCTTTGGTTTTAAAACCGCCCAAATCGCGGAAGTTGCGTCCGCCAGCGAAAGGTAAAACCCGGGTTCGCAACTCAACTGCCTCGCCATTGCTTTGCTCTATAATAAATTGGTAACGCTGGGTTGCAGGGGCTTGCCAACGCACTTCATTGCCACTGTTGTTGCTATCTATGAGAATAACCTTTTTTTCGTTGCCCACAGGGAAAGCTTTTACGGTAACCGGTGATTCAGCCTGCCAATTTAGGTGATAAGCTTGATTTTGAGGATCATAGTTGACGTTAGCTTCGAGAGCATAGGCGTGAGAAACGGTTGCCAGGCCAAGCATGCTTGAGAATAAAATTCGGGTGTTGTTAAACTTATTTTTTTTCATAATTTGCTCCAATTTGGTCGACAAAAAAGGGCGATTAAACGCCCATTGATGTTGTTCTAGTAGTTAAAACGCACGCCAACAAGGTAGCGTTTACCATAGCGCTCTACTTGATTAGGCGTAGTTAAATCACCTACGTAGCGCACATCCAACTCGTCTGTAAGGTTATTGGCGTTGGCATAAATTGACAGCTCACCGCCCATAACATCCCAAGGCAGAGCGTAACTTAGAGATATATCCACACGGGTTTGCGCAGCCCAATATTCCCCCATGGAATCATTTTCAGTGGTGGATAACCAACTATCGCGATACTGATAGTTCAAACGCGCAGAGAAAGCATCATTTTCATAAAACACTGATGCGTTATAAATTGCCTCTGAAGTGCCAGGTAAGCTGAAAGTCGTGCCGCTTTGCGTGGTGAACTCACTGTCTAAGAAGGTGGCATTTGCGCTCATACCAAAACCTTCTAGCAGGTCTATATGCATGTCAGATGCTTGAACAATTGCATTGATTTCTAGGCCACTAAGTTTTCCATCTTGACCATTGATAAAGCCGGTGTACTGCCAAGTCTCACCGGCATTGGCGTCAGCATAAACACCGCCATCTATGGCACTACTGTCAGCATATATCACGTTATCGATTTGACGAGTGAACAGCCCTATGGAGAGTAAACTGGCATCAGCTGCATACCATTCCAATGCGATATCCCCTCCCCAAGCCTCTTCGGCTTTCAACGAAGGGTTACCGCCGCTAACTTGCACTGGACTTGAGGTATAATCAATCGATGCCGACGCTCTCCATTCGCCATAAGTTGGACGGCTAATAGCGCTATTTAACGACAGCCTCAATTTTAAATCGTCAGCTAAATTGATGTTAACCAATGCGCTTGGCAGAACATGAATATCATCATCGGAATAACTGCCGTTAGGGCCTGAACTTGTGTAATCAGTTTGCTCAACTCGCATGCCAACAACCCAGTTACCCCAGCTTTTTTCAGTGGTAAGCATGGCGTAAACAGCATTAATTTGTTCTTCAATTGAAATAACCTGATCATCAGATGCCGCTGGCGTTAAGGCGCCTGCTGCTGCCTCCCAGGCTTGTAATAAACCCGGATTGTCGTAATAGCTGGCATTCAAACTATTGGTAAAATCAGTGTCCCACAACTCGCCAGTATCGAAACTAACAATATCAACCTCATCGACCGGGAAGCTGGTTATCCCGTTGCTCATGCCATTGCCCTGTGCTTCACGTTTATTCAAGCTCAAACCGGTATTTAGAACAGAAGCCTGGCCTAGCAGGTTGAGTGAACGTTCTGCGTCGATGCTGATTAGATCCGAGTCGATATCCAAGTTACCAGCCACTATTAAGCCTAAATTTGCGGCATAACTAATGTCTTGAACACTAATAGGATCTGTTGTGCCTGCAGAAAATAAAGAAACCTTTGGATCATTGATATCCGTTAGGTCATAGCTTGCTGCTACTGCACCGCCAACGCTATATGGAATGGGTAAAAAAGTCTCATTGCTGGTTTCAGTGCGATTGTATTTTGCTTCGATAAACCAGTCGCTTAACTGTTTGTCGAATCCTAACGTACTAGTCCAAGTTGAATTCTCATACACACCCTCTTCCAGTAAACGGCTAGCCAACACGACGGGCATATAGCCGGTATCTCCGGTTGGTGTGGGCGCGTCGATTGCCCCAGCGCCACCAGCAAAATCAAATACATACTGATTACGTTGCTCATGATCGCTAAACTTTGTGTACAGTGTACTTAGATAAACCCGATCCATTCCGCCATTTGGTCGATATTCAATTCTGCCACCTAATGACTCATCTTCTCGTTTGACTTTGTAACTGCGAAAATCAATTTCGTTCAACTGGCGCAGTCCATCAACGTACTCTAAGTCATATTCTCGGTTATCCGTGGTTTGTTCACGACTATTCTTTGAGCCAAATAGGGAGAATCCCCATTCATCTTCGGAGTATGAGGTACGCAAAGAAAATTTCTCTATGTCACCATCACCTAATTGTTGTGTTCCTGCCCCTACATCTGCGGCAACAGACCAGCCTTGCACGTCAAATGGATTAAATGTGCCAATGTTGATAAAACCGGCTATTGCCTCACCAGGCATCTTGGCAGTAATCGCTTTGTTCGCTTCTATACGACTCGTAATCACAGAAGGAAAACTGTCGAAACGGGGAATACGCCCATTTTCTGCACCAGGAATAACGATGCCATCAATAGCGATAGTGGTATAACGAAATGGTGCACCACGGAAATTAATATAGCGCGCTTGACCTTGGTCGCGCTCAATGGCTAAGCCAGGAACCCGCCCTAAAGAATCTGCCAAATTTTGATCAGGAAATCGACCTATAGTATCTGCGGCAACGACATCCACAAAGTTGGTGGCACTGCGCTTAGCATCTATTGCCGCCTTTTGACTATCGCGAATTGGTGAAGCGATGGCAACCACTTCTTCAATGCTATCATCGTCGCTATTTGATTGTGCAAGGGCGCTGAAGGATGAGCTTGTTAAGGCTACAAAAACTGCAGCAGAAACAGGGTTTAAGTATCGCATTTATGATGCTCCGGTTATTTTTACATTAATATGATGGTGTAAACTTGCGGTGCATGCTGGGGGGTTTAGATTGCCAAAATATGACAAAGAGGTTTTTTTAATTTTAGAGACATCTCTAAAATTAAAGTGCTTATATTTCAATAATTTACAAGAATAAAAAATAAACTAATGTATGACTATTTTTGATTTATCAAAGTGTGTTCGATACCAATAGCGTTGTGATTTAGCATCTCTGCGCGATTCAAATAAGTAATTTTCAGCTAAATCTTCACCTAAACAATGAAGTAACTCTTCTTTTATTTTGTTTCTATTTTGATCGAGTTTTTTAGAGGTTAAGCCTTGGACTTCCAAATCATTTATGGCTTTGCCATGCCCACCGTATTGCTGCATAAGTTGAATAAGCTCTAATGCCGCCACTTTGTCTGGCCGATTGGTGGCAGGGTTCTTTTGCCAGCCATCTCCTTGCAGACGTTTTTGTGCATACCACAAGAAATAAAAATAAGGCGTTTTGGGAAGTGTTAATGGGAAACCGTGGATTAAAACCAAGTGCTCAGAGGTATTGAACTCAACCACATCCTCGTGAATAGCGATAGTTAATGCCTGATCTTTTTGCTGATAATCTTGACAGATTTTGCAAAACCACCTGACTTGATTATCACTTATATCATCGGGCACGTTTTGCATACACCATTTAACGATAATTTCCATATCATCATCAGTTTGCCCCTGTAAAAATTGAAATATTTGCAGTTGCTCAGTGGAAAATTGAGATAGGCAAAAGCTAAAGTATCCTGCCTTTTTCCTGCTCAGTCCTGATGCTAATAAAGTTTTATACCAATGCTGCTGGTGAGTGGATATGGGGCGAGGTAAATAATGAAAAGTTAATAGCATCAAGGCTGCAAGCAATGCATTTAATCCAAGTAACTGAGGCCATTTAACTTCACAGTCTAAGCTAATGCTAGCAACTAAATCATAAGGTGCAATGAGAATATCTGCATGCATCCACGACTTTTCTAGTTCAGAGGTTTGCGTTTGACTATGCACTTCAACCTCACCCCCCCGGCAACGTTTCTGAACTGAAATAATTGAAGAAGGGGAAATATCAACCAGATCGAGTAATAATCGTTCTTCAAGTTGCTGTTTGAAGTCGTAGAACATGTTGTCAGAATAGGTTTTAGTTTGTTTAATTTCTAAAAACGCAGTGTTCAAGTGGCGGTCAAATGACTGTATGGTGGTGTAATTCACCCAAAATACGTTTATAAGAGTGAAACTTATCCATAACAGTAAAAATGCGCCAACGGAAATCACCCACTTTTTCATCCGTCGCAATCCTTCAGATTATGACTCTGCATACTGTGACTCTTCACTTTGACTTGTGTTAATTGATTTTGAGTCAACTGATCAATGAAATGGATATAAGGTTGAATCCCTTTAAATATTTCACACTGAATAGGTTTAGAAATCTGTCTATTAACAAACACATCGCCAATATTGGCATCAGCGGTTATTAAAGACTTGTAGATAGGACCGTCCACCTCTTGCTCAAACCAAGCGCCACTACTAATTAAATCAATTTCGCCAGTTTTAAACCCTTCGTATAATTTATAGGCATTGTCGTAATAACGAAGATCAACTTGTTCAAGGTGCACATTGGCTTGACCTAAAGCTGTCAATGGCAGTAAATAATGGGTATGGCTAACTTTATCGTTTATCACGCCAATACGTTTACCTAAGAGTTGCTGATGAAGCGTATTCTTGAAGGGTTCGTGGCTAAACCAATAAACTTTGTACTGGGTGAAATTAACCCTAGGCTCTAAGAGTTTATATGATGCATCAAACGTTGGTACCAGCCCAGTAAAGGTGTGTTTTCTACCAATTAACAGCGAGAACTCAGTATCAGTAATATCCGCTGCGGTAATGGCATCTCTTGCTTTCCAAGATACAATTACCTTTCCATATTGTTGTTAAATCAACTTGGATTGGCACAATTTTTCAGCAATAGTTTTGATAAATATTGGGGCACCTAAATGCAGTTTAATACGCTTTTCAAGGGGCGCACCAGTTTCGCAAGCATAGGTAGAATAATTGGAAAGCTTGACATAGGGCGTAGCCTGGCGAGTGAGTATCGCCCCTAAACAAACTATGCACACCATTGAAACTAGCAATGCCAGCGAGTATTGCTTTGTTGACATCGCAGTAAAACACACCAAATAATTTTCTTAATTGCGATGATAATATGACTTTAATATTGCACTTATATGACTTTTAACTTTTTACTGTCATAAACGCCCATTTTGCAGGGCGAGGGTAAAACTCAGAAGTGAAAAGTGGCTATATTCCTTATGCTACTTTTACAGAAGCTTTAAACAATTTCCAAAATTCATATATGAGTTAAGGGGACGGGTCTTGTTACTTTGGCTTTTTTTTAATCTTCGAATTCAGAGTATTTTTTCGTTAATACATCAGTTTGTCCATGGGAGGTAAAATAGCCACCTTTAGAACTGATTACCAACTCATTGCTATTGTTAACCACTTCCCTTGCCTCTTTTAAATAGTCAACAAGGGTTTCCTCTGGCATATTTTCCTCCTGATAAACCGCCGCTTGCTCCTTTGCTTTACCCCACTCAACAAATTGAGATAACGTTGAGGTTTGCTTTACTAAACTGTTTAGACGACTGTCACGATCTAGGTACTTTTGCAGAGACTCAGCAGATTGCTCATCCCCTGTTACTGTTAGCTTTTCATTTTCGATACTAATTTGCAGATTATCAACAGAGTCAAATTGTGCAAATAACTGTTCGATTTCTTGGTTTAATCGATTCTGATTGAATTGATAGTAGTTTTCGACCGTATTCAAATCTAAATCAATTTCGCCTTTTTCAAGTAACCGCAAGGTCTCTTCAAATTCCTGATTAGCTAATCCACTGTCTAACACTGCTAAGCCACTTTTAATGTCTTGCTTGGCAGTGTTAGCGATATTCTCCAGATCTTGATTACCTTGGGTTTGATTATCCAAATAATCAAACAAAGAAAGAGGTTGTGTATTGATTTGCATGTTAAAAGTCATTTTAAAACAGGTTACATAGCCAAGAGCTAGCAGAAATAATGCCAACAGAGGTATTTTTCAGTCTTCGGTGAGAGTTATTTCACATGGCGTGTAAAGTCTACGCGGGAATTATTGACTTTAAATTAACCCTTTAAAATCAACACGTTAATATATTAATTTAAAATAAACTTTAGATTGGCCAGAAAGCGAATCTTTCCAGGCTTGCGCTACCTTGCATCTTTGCACAAAATGCCAAAACAAAATGGCAAAGTAGAAAGGCTAGCGGCAGAAAATGACGGCAAACCATTGCCTAACAGTTAATAACCTGGCCCTGTTTGTGCAGCAAGTATAATAAAGAAAACAATATTAAGGAGTAGTCCAATATAGCCTAGAAATAATCCCCACCTAGCCATTTTACTGCCAATTAATTTGCCATGACTATGACGTATTCGAGACTGTGCCACGTGACCAAAAATGATAGCCAACAGAGAACTAATAAAAATAAGGGACAATATTCCAAAAATTAAAGATGCCACAGCGCTTTTAGAGCGTTTAACTGCATTGATGGTTTCAGATGCCAATACTATAGCGTTAGGTGCTTTATAAAGTGCTTTAATGTCTTTGGCTTTACCTAAGTGTGCAGCGAATTCAACATGTTGCCCCGGACGCGCAGAATGATTGTATTTCCACTCTCCCATATTAAACGTGAAGCGTTTATTGTCGGCGCATATGACCCCTTCTTTCGAGTTGGGCTCAAAATCCAGAATTGTTCCTTTCATTGACATTCCTAATATAAAGCGAGTTTAAGATACCGAGGTCGAAATTTATCCGACTAAATGAATTTACCCCATTATTTCAACTAACTCTATAATTTTTATAGGTTTAAAGTAGTAAGTTTATCAATTGTCACCGGCAATGTAAAACTGACCCACTAACGGTAATTTAAAATTGACCCACCTGAGGCACAATTGCCACTGATTCTGAAAATGAAGAGGCGGCGTGGATGCAATGTTAGATCAGGAGTCATTA
>NZ_BAAGTF010000028.1:0-47748 GCF_054782055.1 Aliiglaciecola aliphaticivorans | reverse complement strand
CACCGCTGATCAGTTAGCATTAGTCTCGGCATGGTATTGAGTTGTTAGTTTATTTTTGGCGAAACAAATTATAACTCTTTACCATGCCGCTCAAAAACCAATCACGAAAGATCAACAGGCCCTAGTCATTATTAGCCATGGTTAAACACTTTACTCAAAATAAGCACACCATTATCACCTTAAGTCCAAATTGTTCAGCCAGTTGGAAGGAGATAAAATTAGTCGTATTGCTGATAACAGTATTTGTCCTGTTAATTGCGATAATTTGGGCATTCTTGGGGATTTGGTTAATTTTGCCCTTCGCGGGTTTTGAAGTCGCACTACTTGCTTTTTTAATGCATAAAGTCAATCGGCGTTGTTACAGCCAACAAGTCATTACCATTAACCCAGATAAGGTTCAGATAGAATGTGGTGTCAAACAGCCCGTATTTAAATGGCAGTTTGAAAGGCGAAAAACACACTTGTCAGTCATAGAGGCAGAAAATGCATATGACCGACTACAAATGATGTTAACTGATGAGAAAATCAGCATTAAGCTAGGAGAGTTTTTAAATCAACAAGATTGTGTCATTGCTCGCGACTTACTCACCCAAAATGGCATCATGGAAGTGAATGACAAATGGTGGAAAACTCACTAACAAAATCTTATTCAATCGACGTATTTTACCGCAGTTCCGCAAATACTCACCATAAGCATACTGCCATTTTGACCAATAACTTCATAATCAATGTCAACTGCAATCACTGCATTAGCGCCCATCATTCGAGCTTCTTCGGTTAATTCAGTAAATGCGATTTTGCGGGCTTTAGTCAATTCTTGTTCATAGGATCCCGAACGCCCTCCGACTATGTCACGTATTGAAGCAAAAATATCTTTGAGTATATTCGCCCCCATTATTGCTTCGCCTACTACCACACCGTAATAATGCTCAATTTTCTTACCATCTAAGTTATTTGTGGTTGTCACTAACATATTTTTTCTCCTAATAAAGTGGCCATTTTGTCCATTAAAGTCGTTGAATCCGCACTTTCATAATGCTTAGGGGTTGCAACTCCCCACACGGGCTTAGGCCAGGCGACATCGTTTTGAAATCGGGCAATATGATGAATATGCAGTTGCGAAACCATATTACCGAGGGCTGCTATATTCAATTTAAAAGGTTGAAATACATGTTTGATAGATTCACTCAGAATTTTAGACTCATACCAAAGCTGACTTTGCTGAGTTTCATTCAAGTCAATAATCTCAGAGACATTGTTAACCCGGGGCACTTGGATAAACCAAGGGTATTGAAGATCGTTTAATAGTAAAATTTTACTCAGAGGTAAATCACATACCTCAAAGCAGTCTTTGGCTAATTGTGGGTCGAGTTGGAAATCAGCATTATGCATGCTTTCTCCTTATATTTTTGTTGCGACTACTGTTAACAGTGCCCGTTGTCCAATTGCCACGTTTTCATTTGGAAAAACAATGGCTTCATTATCAAACTCACAGCGGTATTCCGCGCCCGTTTCAGAGGCTAACAAATATCCTTTTTCAAAGTCAGTAAAATTTGGGGTATCAGTATCGAAGTGTAATTTGAAATCTGCTTGATGCTTATTGATGACCTGATTCACTCGATAAATAAAACATTTCCGGGGCGAAAATTCAGGTAATTTCAATTCTTTTTTGACGATAAGATCAGTTAAGGTCTTTCTAACGGCGACAAATTTAGACATATCATTTTCACCGAATCGCTGAACCTTTCCTAATTCAACGGTAAACCCATGAGCGCCAAACTGGTGAGATGAATAATAACTAAAAGTAGTAGTGGGGCTTTCAGAGAGTAAAAAAGTGTTCACCCCACAAGCATATAAAAACGCCAGCTGTTCAAGGCTGTGTTGCTTACCATGCAAAAATGGGTATACCGCAAATTTGTCATTTTTAGACGCCCGAATAGCAGTGTGCAAATCGTAATGTAAACGCTCTGAAGCACTCCCTCCTTGAGTATAAAAATCTGCTACCACTTGCTCCAGCTCTTTTGCCCGCTGCCGTTCGACGTTGTTCCCGCCGGCAGAGGTAGCATGAGCACCGCTAAACAATCGATTTAAGTTTTCTTCTACAAAACGCTTTTCAATATCCATTGACGGTAAATTGGCAAAAATAACCAAAAGTCGATGTTGAGGGTTGAGTTCTAAACGAAGAATTTGTGATACCAAATCATCGCATATTTCAATGGGTGCTGTTTCGTTCCCGTGAACGCCACAAGACAACACTATATCCTTTCGAGAGGAACCCACTGGGGTAAACTGAATGATCCCCGGGCTAGTTATATTGACGATGACACCATTGGCTAACACAAACTCAGTGGGCTGATTAAATAATTGAGGTTCGGTTCTGGAAAGCGCCAGAAATTGACCTGATAAGGTGAGCCTCTCAACTAACATATAACCTCTTAATGTTATAAATAATGGCAGCTAGCTAGTTGCCAAGTTACAAACCAGACACACTGGGTTTAAGCAGGTCTGGACATAAATGGCTGTGACGTTCCCACTATTAAATCTGTATGATACAAGTGAACAAAATCACCTTGTGGAATCGCTTTGGAAAAGAGAAATCCCTGTCCGCACTCAATACCAATTTCGCGCAACATATGCATTTGTTCTAAGGTTTCAATGCCCTCAGCTACTATGTCACAATTTAGCGCTCTTCCAATCACTTGGGCGGCTTGAATAATAGCCAAGTTGACTGGGTTTTCTTCCAATCTCAGTACGAATGTTTTATCTATTTTTATCGCATCTAAAGCCAAATCACGAATATAGGCTAAATTCGAATAGCCTTTACCAAAATCGTCTACAGATACTCGCATTCCCAACCCTCGGGCTTCTGACAACTGACGTTTAACCATCAACGAATTAGAAAGTGCTACGTCTTCGGTTAGTTCAAGTTCTAAGCAGTTTAAATCGATATTATAGCGTTTCTGCAACTCTCGCAGCTTGGGAATAAACTTAAAGTCGTATAACTGAGTGGGTGACATGTTAACCGACAAGACAATATCGATCCCTTGCTGTTTAAAATCCAGTGCACTTTGAAACGCTCTTTCTAAGGTCCAGTTTCCCAATTCATTCATCATATTATACGATTCAGCGGCTTCGATTAAAGCGCCAGGAAATAACACACCGTCTAAAGGGTGGTTCCACCTTAAAAGGCACTCTGCCCCAACTATTTTCAAGGTTTTTAAACTAACTTTAGGTTGGAAATAAATCTCTAATTCATTATTTTGAAATGCCCGCTTCAAATCGGCTTTTAACGCTAAAGAACGACCACTTTGGCCTTTTTGGCTCATATTGAGAATATGTAAATTCTCGTACTTATTTTCTTTGGCTTGTTTTAACGCGGACTCGGCGGCAGCCAGTAACTTAATAGTATCTTGATTATCTGGTTCATTCGCCACTGCACCAACGTTAAAGTCTGCAATAAACGCATGGCCGTCAAAGTTTATGGGCGTTTTGAAATGTTCTACTAAGTGATCAAAATGGAAACGCAATTGTCTATCACCATGGCGACCAGGGATCACGATCCCAAATATGTCCCCACTCATTCTGCCGAATAAAATTTCTCGTCCAAATAAATACTTAATGCGATTAGCGATAGCCAACAAAATAAAATCGCCGACTTGGTAACCAAGGGAACTGCTAACGTCTGAAAAGCGCACGACATCAATTAACATTAAAGATAACTTGTTATCGCGCTTCACCGCTTCATCGATACGATCTAAAAACGCATATCTATTTGGAATTGTTGCTAACGTCTGATGAGCCTGACCCATATTATTTTTCTTATTAGGCACCCTGCTAGGCGATTAATAAGATTCTATACGTATCTGGGTACAATTGAAAAGGCTCAATTACATAATTGAGCCTTTTCCTAGCGTATTCGCTGTTTTGTTCATCAAAGAGTTAATTTAGTCAGGGTCTATTTTTGCCTTCACTTAAACTATTTACTTAGAAGCCTTGTTCTACCTCACAAGCGTCTAGTTTCCAAATTCGATCGACGTAATTTTGTATGGAACGGTCCGACGTAAACTTGCCCATTCTGGCACAATTTAGAATGGCCATACGCGCCCACTCTTTAGTGTCTCGATACGCCTTATCCACCTCTTTTTGCGCATTTGAATAGGCTTCAAAATCTGCTAACACTAAATAAGGATCACCGCCTTCAAGCAAACTATGCTTCAACGAAGATAAGGCTCCAGGTTTACCAGGGGTAAAATAGTCGGTTTCCAACCAATCTAAAATCGCCTTAAGTTCGGAGTTTTGATAATAATAATCGTAAGGGTTGTAACCTTGCGCATGCAACTGCTCAACTTCTTCTACGGTTAAACCAAAGATAAAGATATTCTCATCCCCCACTTCTTCGGCAATCTCAATATTCGCGCCATCCATGGTGCCAATAGTCAAAGCACCATTTAATGATAGCTTCATGTTACCTGTGCCTGACGCTTCTTTACCCGCCGTTGAAATTTGCTCAGATACGTCTGCTGCAGGGATCATTTTTTCAGCTAAACTCACCCGATAATTGGGCAAAAACACGACTTTTAATTTTTGATTCACTCGCTCGTCGTTATTAATACGCTCTGCAACCATATTGATAGCGTAAATAATATCTTTGGCTAGCTTATAGCCCGGAGCGGCTTTAGCACCAAATAGAAAAACCCTCGGATGCATGTCGTAGTCGGGGTTCTCCAATAGCCTGCGATATAACGCCATGATGTGCAGTAAATTTAGATGTTGACGTTTATATTCATGTAATCGTTTGATTTGAACATCAAAAATAGCTTTAGGATCAATTTCAATTGCGGTTAAATTTTTCACTTCAGTGGCTAGGGCAACTTTATTATTAAGCTTGATTTTCATAAAGTCTTTTTGAAACTTAGCTTCCTTTGCAAACTTCTCAAGGCCTTTTAATTTATCTAAGTGCAGTGGCCAGTCAGTACCAATTTTTTTGTCTATCAATGCTGATAATTTCGGGTTACACGCTTTTAGCCATCGACGGGGAGTAATGCCATTGGTTACATTAGTAAGCTTGTTAGGCCACATCTGGTCAAACTCTGGAAATAAATTGCTTTTAACTAACTTGGAATGGATCTCAGCCACCCCATTAACCGCGAATGAGCCTATGACGGATAAATTCCCCATACGCACCATTTTGTCGCTGCCCTCTTCAATAATTGACAACTTTTGCTTGATCTTATTATCACCAGGCCACTTTTTTTCAACTTCGGCTAAAAAGCGAGAATTAATTTCGTAAATAATCTCCAAATGACGAGGTAATATTTTTTCAATCATTCTTGCTGGCCACTTCTCTAGCGCCTCAGGCAATAAAGTATGATTTGTATAAGCGAAGGTTTGATGACAAATTTTCCATGCATCATCCCAATCCAGTTCGGCGCGATCCACCAAAATACGCATTAATTCTGGGATCGCGATGGCGGGATGGGTATCATTCAACTGAATAACAACTTGTTGAGAAAAACGGCTCCAATCATCCCCATGAGCGCGTTTGTAGCGCCGAATAATGTCTTTAAGTGAACAGGCACAAAAAAAGTACTGCTGAATTAAGCGCAACTCTTTACCTGCTTCGGTTTCGTCATTAGGGTATAGAACTTTAGAAATGGTTTCGGCTTGCACATTTTCTGATTGGGCATCAACGTAGCCACCAGCATTGAATACATCCCAGTTAAAATAACCTGAAGCTTGGCTTTGCCATAGGCGTAAAACGTTGACGGTTTTACCGCCAAAACCAACCACTGGAATATCCCAAGGAATACCTTTTACAATAGAACCAGGGTGCCACTCTTTTAATATACGTCCATTTTCACCGTATTTAGTTTCTACATAGCCAAATAATGGTACTTCTTGAATAGATTCAGGGCGGCATATTTCCCAAGGATTACCATAATCTCGCCAACTATCTGGCCGTTCGATTTGCACACCATTTTTAATTTCCTGACGGAACAACCCATTTTCATAGTGAATACCATAACCAACAGCGGGCAGGTCCATAGTTGCAAGGGAGTCGATAAAACAGGCCGCTAAACGCCCCAGCCCGCCATTACCGAGTGCCATATCAGGTTCTTCTTCCATCACATCAGTAAGACTAACGCCCAATTCTTGAAGGGCTTGTTCTGTCACTTCAAATAAGCCTAAATTATGCAAATTATTCGACATTAAACGACCCATTAAGAATTCGGCGGAAAAATAATGTACCGCACGAGTATCGTTTAAATAATGGGATTTTTGAGTACGGCGTAAACGCTCGAGGACTTGTTCTTGTACAGCAGCGCAAGCCGCTTTCCACCATGCATGATTGTTGGCTTTATTTTCATCTGTCCCCAAAGAACAATGGAGGTGACGGACAATTGAATCTTTAATATCACTCTTACTGAGCTTCTCTGGCTCATCTAAGGCTTTGCTTTTAAGATTAACTTTTGGCATGACAGAACTTCCCACTATTACAACTAACAATTCAATCTAAAAGCTGTAATAAAATTACAGCTCATATTATGACCGTAGTTGTAGCAGGAAATTCCAATCAATTCTGTTAATAAATTGTTAATTTAAAGCTTTTAATTGATTTTTTTATAAAAAATCGGCCATCATTAACAAATTAAAAACACAATAAACACATTTTTTAAACACTTTTCGATTTAAACACGCCATCTACTAAATTTTGCGCTTCATTTAGAAGACTATCTAGGTGTGTTTCACCATTAAAACTCTCTGCATAGATTTTATAAACGTTCTCTGTGCCGGAAGGACGAGCGGCAAACCAACCATTTTCGGTACTTACTTTCACCCCACCAATAGCAGCATTGTTGCCTGGCGCATGGGTTTGAATGTTGTTGATTTTTTCACCCGCTAGTTGAGTAGAAGTAATCACCGATTTATCCATTTTGCTTAACACTTGTTTTTGCTCATGGCTGGCAGCAACATCAATGCGCTTGTAACATGGTGAACCGAACTGCTCTGTTAACTTTTGATAATGTTCACCAGGGTCGCTGCCCGTAACCGCCATAATTTCGGCCGCTAATAAACATAGAATAATACCATCTTTATCGGTTGCCCAAGGCTGTCCATTTCTGCGTAAGAAAATACCACCGGCACTTTCCTCCCCAGAAAAGCCAAACTCACTGTTTAGCATGCCTTGTACAAACCACTTAAAGCCCACCGGCATTTCTGACAACTCTCGCCCTAGGGATTTAGCAACTCGGTCGATCATGCTGCTGGAAACTAGGGTTTTGCCAATTTTCAAATGGCTCGGCCAATCACTGCGGTGTTGGTAAAGGTAGTTAATCGCTACTGCTAGGTAATGATTAGGGTTCATTAGGCCTGCTGTTTTAGTGACTATTCCATGACGGTCGAAATCGGGATCATTACCAAAGGCCACATCGAAGTCTTGACGAAGCTCTATGAGACCAGCCATGGCATAAGGAGAAGAACAATCCATGCGAATTTTGCCGTCTTTATCACGGTGCATAAATCCAAATTGTTGATCAACTTTATTGTTCACCACCTTAATATTCAGGTTATATCTATCAGCTATTTTATCCCAGTAGCCTAACCCCGCCCCACCTAAGGGATCGGTCCCAAGGCTCAATCCTGCTTCGGATATGGTTTTTAGATCCACCACTTGATCGAGTTCGTTTACATATTGTTCGCACAAATCGACTTCTTGAACAAACTCCGATTTCATCGCCGAATCAAAGTCCATTCGTTTAATTTCGGAGCACCCAGCGGCAATAATGCTGTTCGCTCTATCTTGGATCCAGTTAGTCGCATCCCCGTCGGCAGGACCACCATGAGTGGGATTATATTTAAACCCACCATCTTCAGGTGGGTTATGGGAAGGCGTAATTACCACACCATCGGCTAACCCCGATTGCTTACCACGGTTGTAATTAAGAATAGCGTGGGAAACCACAGGTGTAGGTGTATATCCACGGGCCTGTTGCACAATCATGTTAACCTGATTCGCCGCTAAAACTTCTACTGCTGTAATAAAAGCAGGCTCTGATAATGCGTGGGTGTCCATACCGATGTACATGGGGCCAGTGGTATTTTGATTGCTTCGGTATTCAGCTAATGCCTGACATATAGACGCAATATGCACATCTGTGAATGTATTTAAAAAAGCACTACCACGATGACCAGAGGTACCAAAGGACACAGCTTGTGTTGGGTCGTCTAGATTCGGTTTATTGGAATAATAAGCGCTGACTAAACGCGCAACATTGACTAGTTGTTCTGGAGCGGCCGGCTGTCCTGCCTGTGGATGAATTGCCATAATAATCCTAGTAGTGAGTTTTAGTGAGTTACGCTTTAAATATTTTACTTAAGCGTTCTAAATTGCTTTTAGAATACCCTAACAAAGCAGCGGTATTAGTTAGCATAGTACATTTTTTCTCAGTATTGTTATTCGTGACTACCCAATATTCAGAACCTGGGATTTGTTTTGGATTGGTGCTGCTGCCTGACTCTAACAATTTCTTTTTATCGGTCGCAAAATAGAGTCGACCTTTACCTTTTATTTCCAATACAGCGTTAAAACGTTCTGGATGAGTTTGATGCAATGCACCTAGCATCTTTAAAAAACGTTCAACTTTACTCATGGGCTGATCGAAAGTTTCTTGATTTAACAAGTCGAACAACGAACTTGCATCAACCACTTCGTCACCGGTTGTTTGTGCGTTTGCCTGAGCATCTCGGGCTTTTTTAACTTTATTTATATCTTTAACTTCTCTATTCACTTCTGCAGGTTTAGACACGTCGACATTGGGGTTCTCCCCTGCTTCTAACCCTAACTCGTCAATCAAAATTCGACGCAAGATATCTGAAGCACTTTCACCGATATGCTTAGTTTGAGAGGCAATAAATCCATATAGTTCATCGTCGATAGTAATCGTTTTCATTTTTCTAATAACTGCTATTTAAAAGTGGCACTATTATAGGACGAATGATATTTTTTTTTCAGTAAAAAATTCACTTCTCTTTTCTAGTTCGCTGTATTTGCTACTTATTACTGACATACCTTGTTATTTTTTAGGTCTAAAGATCAAAAATATAATTGGATTTATACCTGTGTATTAACCCCAAGAGTTACACTGTGCATCCCATAGTCTAAAATTAAGGTAAGTGAGTATTACGTTTCAAATACTAAAATAAAAAACAAGGTATTGCTAACTATGCATCCACAATTGCAAGATGCCATGAATCAAGTATCACAACAGGTCATTGGCAAACCCAAACAAATTAAATTAGCCTTTACCTGTTTATTAGCTAATGGCCACTTATTAATTGAAGATTTACCTGGCATGGGTAAAACAACGCTATCCCACGCCCTTGCACGCGTGTTTGGATTAGATTTTTCACGCATCCAATTTACGTCAGATTTGTTACCCGCCGATATGCTTGGTTTAAATATTTTCGATAGCACAAAGCAATCGTTTCAGTTTCACCCTGGGCCTATTTTTAACCAATTGATTCTCGCCGATGAAATTAATCGCGCGAGTCCAAAGACACAAAGTGCGTTATTAGAAGCAATGGAAGAAAAACAAGTAAGTTTAGATGGGGAAACACGAACATTACCCACCCCATTTTTTGTCATTGGAACGCAAAACCCTATGCATCAGTCAGGTACCTACCCTTTACCAGAATCTCAACTTGATCGTTTTTTAATGCGCATTCAATTAGGCTATCCAGATTGGCAAGCTGAAAAAACCATGCTTTTAGAACAGAATATTAATGTCAATAAAACACCTCAGCCTAGCTTAAGCATTGCCACTTTTATTCAAATGCAAGAGCAGGTGATGAAAATTAACGTATCTGATGCGATTCTAGAGTACATCCTTAAATTAGTTACCCACAGTCGAGAGAACGAAGGTTTCCCTAACCCACTATCGCCGCGAGCAAGTAAAGCCCTTTTACAAGCGTCTAAAGCATGGGCATTTTTGCATGGTAGAGATTATGTGATCCCTGAGGATATACAGGCAGTGTTGCCGTCAGTTGCAGAACACCGCATGCGTGCGGCCTTGTCCGACTTTAATGGACAAACAAGCTTGAGTGATCGCTTATTAGAAGCCATTGATCCCTTGGCAGCTTAATATGTTTGGATGGCAAGCTGTGGCTGAAAGGTGGCTAAATAAGCGAATTCCTGAAGCGCATAAATATAAATTAAATTACCGAAGTATTTTCATTTTTCCTTCACGCTTTGGTGGTTTATTCCTACTCTTATGTCTTGGCTTGTTTATTTTAGGAAGTAATTACCAAAATAACTTGATGATATTCTTATGTTATTTTTTACTCTCTCTGTTCCTATTAAACCTTTTTATCGCTTATCTTAATTTTGCCAAGTTGGAAGTTCAATTGGGCAAGGTAAAACATGGATTTGCCGGCGAAAAGCTGCAAATTCCCATATGGATCCACAACAATAAACGCGTTTCTAACGGACTTCTCAAGCTCAACTTTTGGAAATTAAAACATAGTGTAAATATTGACTTGGACGATTCTACTTATCCGGTTTACCTGCCTTTGGATTGTGAAGCTAGAGGCAAATTAAAGTTACCTCGAGTGACACTTACCAGCACCTACCCACTTGGTTTAATCAGTTGTTGGACTCATCTGGCATTTGTATCAGATATTCTGATTTACCCGAAACCGCTGGCGAGTAAAGTGCGGTTAATCAGTAAAGATGATTCGGCGGAGGTAAATGAAGCAGATTCAACAGCTAAAGGCCATGATGACTTTGATAGTTTAGCCCCATATAAACAGGGGGAACCTCTTTATCACGTAGCATGGAAACAAGTGGCGAAAGGCCAAGGCATGATCTCTAAGCAGTTTTCTAATCAATCTGGGGCTACAGGTTGGTTAATGTTGGCCTCATTACGCGCTGCGGATATAGAACAAAAGCTTAGCGAGCTATGCTTTCAAGTGATTGAATTAACACGAAACAACAGCACATTTGGGCTGGATTTAGGCAACCTTAAAATTGAGCCCAGTAGTGGCACAGAGCATCAAAATGCCTGTTTGAAAGCGTTAGCTCTGCACTCGCCGTACTTAAAAGGTGTAAATGCATGATATCTTCTTCTAAAAATCATGCTCATATCATTCTAACTCTGGTCTTTTTATGTATTAGCTTGAGTTTACTAGCGCCTGTGATGGGCTGGATTTTGATTTTAGTCGTTTGTGCCGTAGTGATGCGTAGTGCCTTGTACTTGGACTTACACAAACATGCACCGTCAGTGCGCACACTAAACCTTCTGGCGCTATTAAGTGCAATAGTACTAGCCTATTTTAGTTTGCAGCTTGGTGTGCTCTTGGGCATGATAAACCTACTTGTTTTGGCTTGTTCGTTAAAATTGATGCAACTGCGAAGTATTAAAGATTATTATCAATTAATCACTTGCTGTGGCTTTTTAATTGGTTGTGGTTTTATCTTTCAAAATAGTATCGGTTTTAGCCTTTTCTATTTAGTCCTGACATTGCTCCTTTTACTTTCTTTGGCATGCCATATTAGTCCAAGCCTGGGAATTAACAAAAACCTAAAACGCATCGCCGTCATGGGTGTACAAGCCTTGCCTATTGCCGTTTTGTTATTCATTGTTTTACCTAAAATTGGACCTTTGTGGCAAATGCCGACCTCTAAATCCCATCAAACTGGACTCGCGGAAAAAGTTACTCCCGGTGATATAGCGCAACTATCTCAAAGTGCAGATTTAGCATTCAGAGTCACGTTTAGTGGCAATATCCCCTTACCGCAAGAACGCTATTGGCGTGCCATAGTGATGGAAGAATTTGATGGTAAAACCTGGCGAGTATCGCCAGAACGTAAAGCGATCCAGCGTCAATACAAGCAATACAATAAAGAATTCAAGCCAGTACTAAGTGGCCGCTATTTCAGTTATCAAATCATCACCGAGCCGACTCATCAAAACTGGTTATATAGCATCGATATTGGTGTGCCTGATAGCCCTCAAAGCGCGAACCAAATTTGGCAAAGTCATGAGTACCAATTAACCAGTAACACCGCATTGGTGAGTAATTTTCAATATTCATTACGTTCATACCCTGACGCTCCACTAAACCAAGCCCTCTATAGTGTCGATCATCGAATTAATACCCAACGCCCTGATTCAGGGAACCCAGAAACTCAGCGCTGGGTTAAAAATTTAAGACGTCAATTTCCCAATGATCAAGAATTCATAAACCAAGTGCTCGCTTTTTTTGCTGAGCAACCCTTTGAATACACCTTGCAGCCCCCCTTGATGCAATCAAATCCAGTAGATACTTTTTTATTTGAACAACAACAGGGGTTTTGCTCCCACTATGCTTCAGCGATGGCATATATTTTACGACTAGCAGATATTCCTGCGCGCCTAGTAACCGGCTATCAAGGAGGCGAAATGCGTGAGCAAGATTACATGAGTGTATATCAATATGATGCCCACGCCTGGATTGAAGCTTGGCATTCTGACAAAGGTTGGCAACGATATGATCCCACAGCCATTGTTGCCCCTAATAGGGTGACATTTGGTTTGAAAACTGCGATAGAAGAGGCTGCAGAGTTGATAGATTCACCGTTTTCTCTCGACGGTTTTAGCTCCATTGCTTGGTTAACAGATGTAAGACTGTTTCTACAGGATATCGACTTTGTGTGGACAAAATGGATTTTGGGTTTCGATAAAAGCGCTCAAAAAGATCTGATTAAATCATTGATTGGAGAATTAACCCCCAAAAAATTAGCTCTATTTGGATTAAGTGTGATTGGCTTAATTGGGCTACTATTAGCATTTTTCTTTGTGCCATCGTTACGTGGTAGAAAACGTGATTATATTAGCCAATATTATCAAAAATCAGAAAAACTGTTAGCTAAGTTACATATTTACAGACCAAAATCCCAAGGGCCTCTAGATTTTGCCAATAGTGTTGAACGCAAACTTCCCAATTCGTTGCATCAGCCATTTAATCAAGTCACACAAATATATATGCAACACCAGTATACAAAGACAACGCAACAACAAGCTTCTCATAATAAAGCACTGATGAAAATTCAATGGTTGAGGTTGAAAAAAGCAGTTTCTCGTCAGCTAAAACACTAAACCAAGCGTTTTCGCTCTATATTACAAGGAGACAAATTTTTTCCCGCGGAGATCTAACCTGTCATAAGTTAGTTTTAATATGAACAGTGACTTCTTCCCGATCGTGATACAAGTGTTTAGCTTGCCATTCATATTTAACAGCATGCTTGGTCATTATCTCATCCACAATTTTTTTCGCTTGAGTAACCGATTCATGTCTTTGTTTCATCGGCAGTTTTAAATTAAAAATGGCTTCTTTACACCATCCTTTAACTAACCAGTTTGCCATCAATTTAGCAACACGCTGGGGCTGTTCAATCATATCGCACACTAACCACTGAACATTCTTTTTTCTTGGCTCAAATTTAAAGCCATCTTCAGGAAAGTAGCTTACTTGTCCTGTTTCCATCAAATTTTCATCCATGGCACCGTTATCAACGGCTTGTACAAACAGTCCTCGCTGCACTAATTGATAAGTCCAACCACCAGGGCATGCACCTAAATCAACTGCATGCATACCCGGCTCAAAACGCTGTGACATCTCAGCTTTAGGGATAAACAATTGAATCCCTTCATCTAATTTAAGGGTTGAGCGGCTAGGAGCTGATGATGGAAAACGCAGACGTAAAATGCCCAAAGGAAAGGGGCTGTGCTTTTTAGGGTTAGATAACCCTAGCATCACTTCTGTACCCGTGACAAAAAACACAAACAAACACGGCTTGTTATTTTGTTCTTTTGCGGTAAGTAAATTGTGCTTACGTAAACTTTGTCTTAAGGGTACGGCTAATTTTCGACATAACTTTGATAGTTCGCGGCCATCGGTTGTATCCGCATACTCCACCCGCAGTTCACCAAAAAGAGTCTTGTCGTGTAAATGCTCAAGTATCGGCGATATGCGATCTGAAGTGTCAGTTAAAGAAATAGGATCAGTACTTGCAAACATTTGCCGAGCAAATACTAATTCTCGGACTGCTAATTGTTGAATTACCTTTTCAGCATCCCCATCTTGGTGGCATATGAACTGAACAAATCCAGATTTTTTTGTAAACCGAGGGTAACCGTAAACTCCCAGTTCACTCAGTTTTTCCTGTAACTCAGAACATAAATCAGCCTCAAATCCTGCACGGCAGTAGAACAGTAGCGAATTAATCCTCATATTCGTAAGCAGCCACTAATAAACACACCCATCCTGCAACAAAACACAAACCGCCTAATGGCGTAATTGGCCCAACCCACTTTAGATTAGTGAAAGCTAAGATATAAAGACTGCCGCTGAAAAATAAAATGCCGAAAGCAAATGATCGCGCCCCCCAAATTAACCATTCATTTTTCCAGTAAGCGTAAAACACCAAAAAAGCTAACATGCCTAGACTGTGAGTCATTTGATACTGCACTGCAGTTTGAAAGTAACCTAACGAACTTGCCGGCAATGTGTCTTTTAATGCATGAGCTCCAAACGCGCCCAGCAACACTGACAGTGCAGCACCGCAAGCAGCAAACATTAATAAAAACTTCATATTTGTCCCTTCATAAATTTTATTATTTGATCGGCAGCCGAGCGAATATGCTCATCTACCCCAATCCCACTCGATTTAAGCGGTACAAAACTATGATCCGCTGCCGCTAAAAATTGAACATCGATAATGCTAGGAAGTTGATAAGACTCCACTCGACTTCGGTTGCCAAACGTATCTCGCTCCCCCTGAATAATCAGTATAGGTAACTTAGCGTCATATAGGTGTTCAGTACGTTGTTTTTCTGGTTTACCAGGCGGATGAAAAGGATAGCCTAAACAAATGACACCTTTTATAAGGTTAACGTTTTCGACTGTCCCAGCAGATTCCAGCATTGAAGCCATTCTTCCGCCCATGGATTTACCACCAATAAACAGTGGCAATTCTGTATCGGCACTATTTACCATCTCTGTAAAGTCTTGAAGTAATATATTAGCTCTATCTGGTGGCTGACGTTTATTTTTTTCAGCCGCGCGAAGCATATACGGAAAATCGAAACGCACAACTTCGACTCCCCCTAGACACAGCAACTTGGCGATTTGTTCCATGAAATGACTCTGTTTATTTGCTCCCGCTCCGTGGGCAAAAATAAAACGTGCAAATGGCTTATCTGGGCGATCAATTAATATCTTCATCTTGCTCCTCTTCAACCTGTTCCAAAAGCCAATGCCTAAAAGTAGCAATTTTACCTAACTCTGCTTGGGATTCATGACAAACTAGGTAATAACTACTTTTGCTAACTAAACGCTCCTCGAAGGGACAAATTAACCGTCCTGAAGCCAGTTCGGGTCTGGCCAGCACACTATTTGCTAAGGCAATTCCCTGACCAAGGGCAGCGGCTTGGAGTACCATCATCGTGTGACTGAATATTGGACCTTGCTCTACTTTCACACCGTTTATATGAAATTGTCTTATGAAGGTTTTCCAGCTTTCTCGGGTACTGTCGTGTAATAAGCGATGATGTTTAAGATCGTTGAGACTCTCTAATGGTTTAGAGCCATTAAACAGCATTGGCGAACAAACTGGGGTTAAATATTCAGTATGTAGTTTGTCTACTTTTAACCCTGACCATTTACCTCTTCCATAATAAATGGCCACATCAACGTCGTCTTCTAAAAAACCATCGTCAAAATCTATGGCTTTGATCCTCACGTCAATATCAGGGTATTGCTGACTAAACTGGTTGACCCTTGGAACTAGCCATTGAATTGCAAAACTTGGCGGCATCGCTACGGTTAAAGCGCCTTTAGCACCTGCGGCTAACAGCCTTTCAGTCGCTAAATGTAGCGATTCAAACAATTCCTTTAATTCTAGGTAGTAGCTTTGTCCTTGCTCTGTGAGCAGTAAAGAGCGATTCTTTCTTAAAAATAATTTGATTGAAAGAAACTCTTCTAAACTCTTAATTTGATGGCTAACGGCTGCTTGCGTAACAAAGAGTTCATCTGCCGCTTTGGTAAAGCTCAAATGTCTTGCAGCGGCTTCAAATGCTCGTAGCGCATTTAACGGGGGCAATCTGCGATTCATGACAAATCTTATTTTTAATGGATTGAGCTAAGGATAAACTAGAAACGCCTAACATTCATTAGTTTTTCTAATGCTTATCCATACTAAATGTCATTTTTAAGGTTCTACATTATTGTATAAAATAGCGACAAGTTAAAATTTTATGTATGTAAAACATTAACTTAATTTGGTGTTTTTGTTAAATAAATATGACAAAAATGATAATTTATAATGAAATTAATTTAGAGAAAAAATGAAAAACTTAAAATATCTTACTTTAGCAATAGCATTAAACACGAGTGTTTTTACTGTAGCCAATGCAAATGAAACAGCTGACATGGGCTTGTCATTAGCCTCAACCATCGACGCGTTACTTCAACAAAACTTGGCAGACCTTCAACCATCGACGGCAATCGAAGCTTCTCAACTTTCTGTTGCATCTCAAACTGCGACACAAGCACTACAAAAACTTGTGGTTGAAATTGAAGAAACTTCTACTGCAAACAACAACACGGCGAAACTAACTGAATAAGTTCGCCGTGAGGCTTTTAGTTAGCGCTAGTGTCTAAAGGTTCAAAACTTTTGACCAGGTCGTCTAACTGTTTCATTTGTAATAAATAAGGTTCTAATTTATCTAGTTTTAACGCACAAGGTCCGTCACACTTAGCTTGATTAGGCTCAGGGTGAGCTTCAATAAACAATCCAGCTAGACCGAGTGACATACCACTGCGAGCAAGTTGAGCCGCTTGAGCCCTGCGACCATCAGCAGAGTCTGATCGCCCACCTGGCTTTTGTAATGCGTGTGTTGCATCGAAAATAACCGGCGCATAATCTTTCATTTCATCCATGCCAAGCATGTCAACTACAAGATTATTATAGCCATAACAAGATCCTCGTTCACACAGTATAACTTTGTCATTACCGGCTTCTAAAAACTTATTGATGATATGACGCATTTCGTGAGCGGCTAAAAACTGCGGTTTTTTAACGTTAATAATTGCATTAGTTTGAGCCATTGCGACGACGAGATCTGTTTGTCTGGCTAAAAACGCTGGTAATTGAATAACATCGACAATTTCAGCGACAGGTTTTGCCTGATGAGGCTCATGTACATCTGTAATGAGTGGAACATCAAAGGTGTTTTTAATTTCTTCAAATATTTTTAAGCCTTCTTCCATTCCAGGACCACGATAAGAATGAACCGATGAACGATTGGCTTTATCAAAAGAAGCTTTAAAAACGTAAGGAATATTTAATCGCGTGGTGACTTCTTTGTAATGTTCAGCAATACGCATAGCTAAATCACGAGACTCTAGTACATTCATACCACCAAACAAAACAAAAGGTTTGTGATTAGCAACCTCAATATTGCCAACGGAAATAGTTTTTAGATTATTCACTTAAATTAATTCTCTATGTTAAGGCATTTATAATAATGACAGGCATAGTAGAAATATTGTAGGACGTAGTAAAGAGAATTAATGTAAAACCACGCTTACGGCATTTTCCCAATTGCGCATATGCAGCTTCAGTATTTGTGCAGAGGGATCTTGTGGGCAGTGCTCTATGAAAAATTGATAATCCGCTTTAGCCACTTGCGGACACTCTAATTGATGAAGTAAAAACCCGCGGTCACGACGCTCATAAGGATCATTGGGGCAAAATTCAATCAATAAGTCGACCGCCCGCAGGGCCATTTGATAGTTTTCCTCGCGGATGTACGAAGCCTTTAAGTTGTGTAACAACCTCACCAATATTTCTTCAGTAGTGGCCACGTTCAAAATATCGGCTGGCATTTCCTCATCTTCTGTTTCCCCGACGATACTAAAATATAAAGCCTCTAATTCTTGCCATTTAATAGTGTTACCATTTAGCGGGTCAATAAATAACAGTCGCTTTTCTGCGGTTTGTAAACGAATTAAAAAGTGTCCAGGAAAGTTAACCCCCTTCACGTTGAATCCTAACTGATTTGCGATGGCAGAAAAAACAATGGATATAGTGACAGGAATCCCAGTGTGATAATCGATGACTTTATCTATCAAACTATATCGAGAATTAAAGAGATCGTTTTCATCGCCACTAAACGCCAATGCAGTGTAAAAGCCATCAAGTAGCTGCTGAAACCTATCTAGTTCAGGTGCTGCAGAATCAATCTGTTTGGCAACTTTATTAGCGAGAATTTCAATTTGTGCAATGTATTTAAAAACATCCACACTTTTTTCAAATTGCTGAGTTAGTAATAAACTCGCCAATAAAGAATTTTTTTCATTGATTGCATGCTCAAGCGATTTCACTTTACCCTCAGACGACGTTACATTTATGTCTTGTTATCGGGGTTATCACCGTAAACTTAATAGCAATCAGTCTCTAAATTTTAGAATGCAATAAGGCCTTGTTTACTAAACGCTAAATTCGCAGCTAATGACAAACAGGCGATAGCTAAAGCAAACCCGCCCCATTGTTTAAGAGTCGAATTGGCAAATTTTAAGACGTAAAACCCCAAACCTATGTAGGCGATAACGAGTAGGATTTTTTGCCACAACCAAGGATGCTGAATAGGATTAAAAGGTACAATAAAACATAGTGTTATCGCCGAAACGAGTAAAACGGTATCGACAATGTGAGGGACGATTTTCACCCATTTTTTATGTAGCAATGCAGATTTACGTTGTAACCATACAAATCGTAAAATAAACAGAATAATGCTTAAAGCCACTGCAGTAAGGTGGAGATGTTTAGCCATCATGTACATAAAACGCCCTTTTTAATTACTATGTTTCGGTGGATAAATTCGAGCCTCAATATAAAGGAAGATGCATAAAGCGACCAGCACTTTATGTTAAGTCACTGCTCAAATTGGATTTTTATGAATGATATTGGCTAGATTATTCTGCCGTTAAGTTTAATCAGCCACCAGCTTGTTAGTGTGGCTGTCTATTAAATATGCTGAGTTAAATAGGATCGGGAAATTGTTGCTGGATATTTTCAAATTTATCTAGATTGGCAAAAAGCATGTCAACCAGCTTGGGCTCAAACTGTTTTCCCTTTGCCTGTAAAAAGGTTTCTTGAACTTTGTCCAACGACCAAGCGTCACTACAGATTAATTCACTGCGCAGGGCGTCGTAAACATCGGCGACGGCGGTTATTCGACTGTACAGGTGAATTTGTTCGCCTCTTAAGCCTCGAGGGTAGCCATTACCATCCCAATGTTCATGGTGATCGCGGGCAATTTCAGCCGCAGATTGAATAACTTGCCGCCGAGAGTCTTTCAATAAATCATAGCCTATTTGTGCATGCTGCTTAGCGCTATTTTTTTCCTGTTCATTGAGTGGTCCTGGCTTACTTAATATATGTGTAGGTACACTTAATTTTCCAACGTCATAGAGGGGTAATGCCAAACTAAATATTTCAATCTGAGTTTCAGAAAGACCATATTCATTAGACAAAAGCCTGCACATTTCAACCATTCGCTGAATACGCATTCCAATCCTAAACTCTTTATTGATCGCCGTCCCCAAACGTTCAATTATTTCACGTTGTGAATCTTCTATATCTTTAGTCAGTAGCACATTGTCAAAAGCTATTTGCACGTTATCACTAAATATACTCAAAAGTTTCCTGTCATAACGATTCATCTTTTTGGGAATACCGGATAAATACAATAACGCCCCATTAGCATGTTTGCCTTGGCAATAAGCTGCTACATATTCTTCTCCATAAACAAGGGACTTTTCTTCTAGCGCTTGCTTACAGGCGATAAGCCCCTCTCCTGTTACCACATCTTCTAATAGCGCGCCTTCTTGACCTTGATACTCGCCTTTTCCAGAAAAAAGAAAAAACTTTTTAGGCTCTAAAATATCAATTGGATTGGGCGCTGCAACGGCAGAAGTGATATATGCGGCATCTTTTGTTCCCCCCAGTAATGAGGATAGCTGCTGAATAATCCCTTCTATAAAATTTTCTAAGGAACGTATCGAAAACAAATTTGCGGAGGCAGAAATAATTTTCTCTAAGCCTTTTCGGTTTTCCTCAATCACCATAATGTCTCGGTAAGAACGCAGTGAGGCAATGATGACCGTAAATAACTTTTGAGCGGTTAATTCTGTTTTTGATTTATAATCATTAATATCATAATTTAAAATAACATCACGTTCAGGGGCTTGTCCGGGTTGCCCGGTTCGTAAAATAATTCGCGTGAAATTATTATGCAGCTCATTACGTATATATTCAGCAACTTCTAAACCAGCCTCATCTGTCTCCATCACAACATCTAACAAAACAACCGCGATATCATTGTGTTTTTGGAACATTTCTTTGGCTTCATCACCGCTATAGGCGCTAATAAAATTGAGCCCTTTTTCCTGAAAAACAAAATCGTTCAACGCAAGTCTAGTCACCGCATGAACCTCAGGTTCATCATCAACTATGAGGACTTTCCATACACCTTTTTGAACTTCAATTTCTTCATCTGTATCTTCAGCGAACAGAAACATATCAGACATAGCAAAACCCCATAGATAATTCTCGGCAATAATCTAACACTTAGAATCTTCACGAGCCATAGAAATTTGAAATCACATGAAAGGATTTGAGTTATCGAATAACTCAACGCGATCTTAGGAAATCATTTACTTCCTATTGGTAATTAACATCCGCTTTATCGAACGCTTTATCGAAGACAGCCACTGTTCATATTTCGTGGACAGCCATCAAGAGACTTTATCGTGGACAGCCACTGTTAAGGCTTTATTCCGCTTTACCTTAGACCACCATATTTAATCCCGAATAATGAATGAATAACAAAGACATCCATTGCCAGTTCAAACTAGATTGAGCTTAGTAACTATGGGTCAAATGATGGGTGTCCATGCTATTCTTATGATGGGTGTCTTCGTTATTTTAACAAAACTAAATCGACATGGGTCACAAGGCAGGGCTGACTCGAATGGAAAATCAGTTGTTCTCTTGATTTGGTTAAGGTTTTTGCGCTGCGGTTATGCGCGGTTGATTATTTAGGTCTTTTTTATGAAAAATATTGGTATATTGATATTGGTTAAATAGGGCAGCTAATTCAGTTGCTTGATTGTATCCGTGTTCTATCATTAGCCAACCTCCCTTTTCTAGGTGAGCAAGTGATTGCTCAATGATAATTTTAATATCATCTAAACCATCCTTACCTGCGGTTAACGCAGTTATAGGCTCAAAACGAACATCTCCTTGTGAAAGATACTGACTATCACTTTCCACATAAGGAGGGTTACTTACTATCAAATCAAAGGTTTTAGCGCTTAAATGAGTAAACCAACTGCTTTGCAGAAATTTAACATCGGGTAATTGATTTGCAATAGCGTTACGTTTAGCCAGCGCGACTGCATCGTCAACAATGTCTACACCTATCACCTGCCATGTTGGTTTTTCATAAGCTAGAGACAACGCAATCGCGCCAGTTCCCGTACCTAAATCTAGCACTTTGGCATTTGGACCTATCGGCAATTGTAATGCTTGCTCGACTAATAATTCGGTTTCCGGTCGAGGAATCAAGGTATCCGGGGTGACTTCAAGACTCAGGGTCCAAAAATCCCGGGTACCTATTAGGTGGGCAACAGGATGACCCATTTTACGTTGTATTACCAGTTGCTGAAATTGTGTTTGGATACTCGTTTCAACAATCTTATCTGGCCATGTCATAAGATAGGTAGAAGATTGGTCCAGGCAATGAGCCAATAGCAGTCTAGCGTCTGTTTTCGGACTCTCGCCAGCCGATAGCTGCTGAAAAGCCCAAGCTAGCAGTTCAGCAACAGTTGCACCCGCGCTCAAATGTTCATTAGCTTCCATCAGACAAAGAGGCTAACAAATCGGCTTGGTGTTCCTGCCTAATGGGTTCAAGCAGCGCATTCACATCACCAGCAATTACGTCATCCAATTTATATAAAGTTAAGTTAATTCGGTGATCCGTCACCCGCCCCTGTGGGAAATTATAGGTGCGTATGCGTTCCGATCTATCCCCGCTTCCAACTAAATTTCTGCGCGTAGAAGCTTCTTCCGCTGCACGTTTGTCATCTTCAATTTGTGTCAATCTAGACTGTAATACCGACATAGCTTTCGCACGGTTTTTATGCTGGGAACGTTCATCCTGACATTCCACCACTACGCCAGTAGGAATGTGAGTTAGACGAATTGCTGAGTCGGTTTTATTAACGTGTTGTCCCCCTGCCCCAGAAGCTCTAAAGGTATCAATTCTCAAATCAGCAGGATTGATTTCAATGGCTTCAGATTCTGGAATTTCAGGTAATACAGCGACGGTACAGGCAGAGGTGTGAATTCGGCCTTGAGACTCTGTTTCGGGAACACGTTGTACCCGGTGTCCACCTGACTCAAACTTCATAATTCCGTATACACCGTCACCAATAATATTCGCTACCACTTCTTTGTAACCACCATGCTCACCTTCGTTAGCATTGATAAGTTCCAAGCGCCAACCTTGTGTTTCTGCGTAGCGGCTGTACATTCTAAATAAATCACCGGCAAAAATTGCAGCTTCATCACCACCAGCACCGGCTCGAATTTCTAAGAAACAATTACTATCGTCGTTGGGGTCCCTTGGCAATAACAATATCTGCAGTTCGTTTTCTAAGCTTTCAATATTCGACTTAGCTTCTTTGTACTCTTCTTGAGCCATCTCGCGCATTTCTGCATCATCTTCTTGCATCATTTCTTGAGCAGAAGCCAAATCCTCTTGGGCTTGCTGATACTGTTTAAAGGCTTTAACCACACCCTCTAATTGGGAATATTCTTTAGATAAGGCGCGAAACTTATTTTGATCCGCTATGATTTCTGCGTTACTTAATAGCGCTTGAACTTCTTCGAATCGTTCAATGAGTGTCTCTAATTTACTGACTACTGAATCTTTCATGGTTTTCCTGTTTATTCTTTTTCGACATCCAGACCCAAGGTTTGCCGAAGCAAAGACAATGTATCTTGGTCTTGTTCTGATGCAGCACGGCTTAGTGCCTTGGTTGGCGCATGAAGTAACGCATTGGTCAGCTTATTTGATAGTTCTATCACGACTTCTTGCGGATCTTTGCCTTCGGCTAACTGACCTAAAGCACGCTGTTGTAATTTAATTTTAACGTCATTATTTTGCTGTCGAAACAACTTCAGAGAATCAATTGACTGTAATGAATTTTGCCAACTACTAAATACCTGAGCTTGCTCTTTAATAATTAACTCGGCATCATCAGCTGCTTGCTGACGACTGGCTAAATTCTGTTCAACAATATGTTGTAAATCATCGACTGAATATAAATAAGCATCATCTAAGTCCGCCACTTCCGTCTCTATATCTCTTGGAACTGCAAGATCGACAAAGAAAATAGGTTTATGTTTGCGATCTTTTAATGCACTTTCCACCATTCCTTTACCGATTATGGGCAAAGTACTGGCTGTAGAACTAATTACAATATCGGCGTCATGCAATACGTTAGGAATTTGCGCGAGGGTAATAACATTAGCATGTATTTGCTCCGCTAATTCAGTTCCACGACTTAAAGTACGGTTAGCTACGGTTATTTTGTTCACTCCGCTATTTGTCAGGTGCTTGGCAACTAACTCTATGGTTTCTCCTGCACCAATTAACAGTACTTTAGTTTTCGCTAAGGATGAAAATATTTGTTTAGACAACTGAACGGCGGCAAAGGCAACTGAAACCGCGTTTGCACCAATGTCTGTCTCGGTTCTTACTTTCTTCGCCACTGAAAATGTATGTTGAAATAACTTTTCAAACTGGCTACTTACGGCACCATAATTCTTAGCATTACTATAGGCTTGTTTCACCTGCCCTAAAATCTGAGGCTCGCCTAAAACTAATGAATCTAAGCCGCTGGCCACGCGCATTACATGGCGAATGGCTTCATCATCTTCTAGCAGATAACTATGACAAATCAGTTCTTTGCTATCCAAATTATGAAATGTCGCAAGCCACTGGATCAACTTATCGGCTAAAGAGTGCTCTGTTGAAATATAAATTTCAGTACGATTACATGTAGATAAAATAACAGACTCTTGCGCACCCAACTGCTCTCGCAAAGAGGCAAGCGCTTCCACCATGGATTCCACGGGAAAGGCTACTTTTTCCCGTAACACTACGGGGGCAGTTTTGTGATTAATTCCTACAGCAATCAGTGTCATTGAGAAATGCGAGTCAACCGTGCAACATTATTGGGAGCGGCATTGTACGCAAAAGCCAAAACTATTGAAAGTAGTGGAGCTTCTGTGTTCCCATATATATGTATAATCCAATTCAATTTTAGCTGTTTTTTTATCAAATGCCTTGATAAACGAATAAAACATCAACTAATACACAATTTGGTACTTTGCATGAAACCAATTTATGTCGTAACGGCTTGCTTGCTCTTACTTGTTTTATCAGGTTGTGTCACCTCAACTAAAATAAACCAAAGTATCAACAGCGAACGCCACCAACAACAACTTTCAAATTTAACAAATTGGAAAATAAAAGGCCGATTAGCATTTAAAAGTGAAGAAGAAAAAGTCAGTGCTTACATGAATTGGCAACAAGGTATTAATCAATTTGATTTACAATTAAATACCTTTATTGGTACTAACATCCTAAAAATGCAGAGTGACGATAATTACACATCATTGGAAGTTGATGACCAAACCTATACCGACACCGATGCAAACAGATTAATTTTTAGGGTCACAGGTTGGAATATTCCGGTTGAAAAACTCGGGCTTTGGGTTAAAGGGCAACATACCGAAAAAGATAACGTTGTTTACGATGAATTCGGTTTAGTCAGCCAGTTAGAGGCTAAATGTAGAGAGTGTGTACCATGGACACTCACTTTTTCAGATTACCAAAAAGTCGAAGGCCTGTGGTTACCCCATTTAATACAACTCACCAACACCCAAAATGTTGCGAATCAAATTAAAATTAAAATATCTTCTTGGCAGAAAATGCAATGACACAACGCACTAAACCTAAACATTGGTGGCCCAGCCCTGCAAAATTAAACCTTTTTTTACATATTAATGGCCAAAATGAAAAAGGGTATCATTTATTGCAAACCCTATTTCAACTGGTGGATATAGGTGATCAATTAGCCTTTGAAGTTACTAATGACGGCATCATTACCTTAGAAACTGCTCTAGAAGGCGTTGCTCAACAAGACAATTTAATTTTTAAAGCAGCTAAACAATTACAGCAGCGTTCTGGCAGCACTTTAGGTTGTAATATCTGGTTAGATAAGCAGCTTCCCATGGGAGGCGGGATTGGCGGCGGCTCTTCCAATGCCGCAACAACCCTAGTTGCCCTAAACGCCCTTTGGAAAACTCATTTGTCGTTTTCCGAGTTGGCAGATTTAGGCTTAGCCCTAGGTGCAGATGTCCCTATATTTGTTCATGGTAAAACAGCATTCGCAGAAGGGGTGGGTGAAAAAATAACGCCAACAGAGCTTTCTTCGCCTTATTATTTGATTGTATTTCCCAATTGCCACGTTTCCACGGCGGAAATTTTTGCAGCAGATGATTTAGTCCGAAATTCAGCTAAAATTGAGTGGCAGGACTACAAATTTGCAAAAACTCGCAACGATTGCCAAAAATTAGTCTGTGATCGCTATCCTAAAGTTGCAAATTTATTACGTCAGTTGTTAGAATACGCGCCGTCGAGAATGACAGGAACAGGAGCTTGCTTATTTTCTGTTTTTGACACGATCGAACAAGCTGAGCAGGTTAAACGAATCTTGCCTGAAGATTGTCAGGCGTTTGTCGCAAAAGGTATTAATACATCACCCTTACATGAGTATTTAGCTAAAATGCAATTAACCTCGGCTTAACTGCTGACAAACGCAATCTAGACTAAGCTCGCGGCAACCCTGAAACGCGATGAACCAATCTAATTATTGGTTACCCTTAACACTTTCGCACTGAGGAAATTTCTTGTGCCGGACATGAAGCTTTTCGCTGGTAATGCTGTACCAGAACTCGCCCAAAAAGTAGCAGATAGACTTTATACTAAACTTGGCCACGCTAGTGTGGGCCGCTTCAGTGATGGTGAAATAAGCGTCGAAATACATGAAAATGTACGTGGTTCTGACGTTTTTATCATTCAATCTACCTGTGCCCCTACCAATGATAACCTAATGGAATTGATCGTTATGATCGATGCGCTTCGTCGCGCATCTGCAGGTCGTATTACTGCCGTCATTCCTTATTTTGGCTATGCACGTCAAGATCGACGAGTTCGTTCGGCACGTGTACCTATCACCGCTAAGGTTGTTGCTGATTTCTTATCGAATGTGGGTGTTGACCGAGTTTTGACCATCGACTTGCACGCAGAACAAATACAAGGTTTCTTCGATGTGCCAGTAGACAATGCGTTTGGTACGCCTATATTGCTAGACGATATGCGCCAACGTGATTTTCACAATCCAGTAGTTGTATCTCCAGATATTGGCGGAGTTGTGAGAGCACGAGCAATGGCAAAACTGCTCAATGACACCGATTTAGCGATTATTGATAAACGTCGTCCTAAAGCCAATGTCGCACAGGTTATGCACATCATCGGTGATGTAAATGATCGAGATTGCATCATTGTTGACGATATGATTGACACTGGTGGTACTTTAGGTAAAGCGGCTGAGGCATTGAAAGCTCACGGTGCCAGAAACGTTTATGCCTATGCAACCCATGCTATTTTCTCTGGAAATGCGGTGGAAAATATTCAAAATTCAGTGATTGATGAAATTATCATCACAGATAGTATTCCCCTAGCAGATGATATAAAAGCACTAAGCCGAGTAAAACAGCTCACCTTGTCTAACATGCTGGCTGAAGCAATTCGTCGTGTGAGCAATGAAGAATCCATTTCAGCCATGTTTGAGTATTAACCCTTAAACGCGATAATGAACTATCATAAAGCCGTTTGATTTAGCGATCCAACGGCTTTTTTTATGCACTTTTATAAAATGTAATTGTCCAATTATCATGCTATACATGGTTGTATTGTCCAAAACATTATTAATGGGATATAAATGAATAGATTATTGTGTTTACTCTCTATAGCCTTTTTTGCAGGTTGTTCTGGCACTGATACTGCCGACACAGGTTCACCCTCAGATCTTGATCCTAAGTCTAATTTAGAGTTAAAAGAAGCCAAACCAAGTGAAACATCACAAGAGGAACCTGCAATGCTTACCATTACCGGCACTATTGTCCACAAAGGCATGGAAGGTGGTTTTTTTGGCTTAGACGCCAATGATGGTAAAAAGTACATGCCACGAGGCATAAATAAAGCACTATTGAAAAATGGCATGGTAGTACAGGTGAAGGGGTATGTATTAACGGACGTTTTAACCTTTCAACAATATGGTGAAGTATTAAAAGTAGTTGAAGCCGTAGAAATCGATAGCAGCAAAGTTGAGCAAGGAAACAGTTGGTAGGCAGGATTAAACTTAGTGTTTGAGTTGAGCCCGAGTAATTTCGGGCTCTTACAGAATATTAGACCAATTGATATTCAAGTTAATTTAAATTTGCTTCTACCGGCTTACCGTCCGATTTATATATCACCCCTGCTTTCATCACAAAATCCACTCGTTGTAATAAGTTGATGTAACGTAAAACATCACCATGAACAGCAATGATATCCGCCGCTTTACCCGCTGATACAGTCCCCGTCTTATCATGGACACCCATCATAACTGCTGGCCAATAAGTGGCGGCTCGAATCGTATCCATTGCGCTAATATTCATTTCATCTACCCAAACTGCCATTTCATTCCAGGTACTTTGGCAGTGAAACTTAGCGGGAATACCACTATCTGTGCCAACTAGAAAAACCACACCTGCATCTCTCAACTGGGCAATTTTGCGTTTTAAGGTAGGTTTACGTAAGGGAGTGAGCTGCATGTAATCCAATTGTCCGACATTTCTTAACGAACCTTTTATATCTGCAATAGTGTCTTCTTTTAAACCGCGCTTCCAACAATGGCTGTCCAGCTTTTCTGGGTTTGCAACGGTAGCAGGATAATTCCACAACCCTTCTACGGTGGGTGTCCAAAATAAAGGTCCACCTGCAACACGCCCTGTCGCTGTTCGCTCCTTGAGCATGGTTATTATATCTTCTGGGTATTCTGGAGAGGTTGTTAAACCTGTGTGCTCAAAGTTATCAACCCCAATTTGAAGGCCTCGTCTAATTTCATTTGGTCGATGGGAATGAGCAACCACTTTCATTCCTCTTTTATGAGCTTGATCGACGATAGCTTGGGCTTCTTCTAATTCCATTTTGTCTTGGTCAATTAATTTAATAATATCCATGCCTGCATCGGCTAACTTGTCTACTTTTCGTTTAGCATCACGTACACCATCGATTCCCCAGCGAAACTGCTCCGTTCCTGGATAAGCTTCATGTTGTAAAAACGGCCCTGACACATACAAATTGGGCCCTGGAATAGATCCGTCTTCGATGCGCTTTTTGACACTGATGGTATCATCTAAAGGTGCGCCTAAATCTCTAGCACTGGTGATCCCTGCTAACAATAGTTGCACTGCACTTGCCGGCATAATCTCATCGGCTAAACGGTTTATGTAAGCTTTATCCCAATGTTCGTAATCTGAGTGACCATTGAGCATTAGATGGGCATGGTTTTCCCATAAGCCCGGCAACACATCCATTCCTTCTGTGGAGACAATTTGATAGCCTTTGGGCACCGGCAATGTTGCTACAGTGCCCACTTGCTGAATAATGCCATCTTTAACTAAAATAACGCTGTTGGCGATAGGTTGATGTCCGAAACCATCGATTAAGCGCCCCCCAACCAATGCAGTTTGTTCTGCATAAGCCACTGTGTTTGTTATGCTGGCGCACAATATTATTAATAAATACCTGAGATAAATCATAAAAATACTCGCTGTTTTGAGAAAGATATTAAGTGTAAAACTACCCTAGAATTACGAATGATTCAAAATCTTACAATGTCACTGCAATAACGCCCTAAATGCTTGTTAAGTATCCACTCTAGTGGTAGACTTCGGCGCCCGTTTTCAATGGGTGGCAAGCAATGCTTGTATTTATGTTGTTTCTGGTCGCAAGAAACAACAAAACTTAATTATTTAATTTGGAGTTCCAAAATGTCTGATGCAATTTTCAACTTGGATGCAGAAGTACGTACCGACTTGGGGAAAGGTGCGAGCCGCCGCCTACGTCGTGAAGACAAAGTTCCTGCTATCCTTTACGGTGCTGGTAAAGAACCAGTATCACTTACACTAGCTCACAATAAAGTAATCCAAGCACAAGAATTCGAAGCTTTTTATAGCCACGTTCTTACCCTTGATATTGCTGGTGAAAAAGTAGACGCACTTGTTAAAGATATGCAACGTCACCCGTTTAAACCAAAAGTTACACACATTGATTTCTTGCGTGTTGACAAAAATAAAGAAGTAACGACCAATATACCTCTTCATTTCATCAACGAAGACAAAGCTGAATCAATTAAAACTGAAGGTGGCCACGCTGAGCATCACATGAATGATGTTGAAGTAACTTGTTTACCTGGCGTTCTTCCAGAGTTCATCGAAGTTAACTTAGAGCCTGTTGGCCTAGGTGAAACGGTTCACTTGTCAGATCTAGTGCTTCCTGAAGGTGTTGTATTAGTTGAACTTGCTAAAGGTGAGTCACATGACTTAGCTGTAGCAACAATTAAGACAGCTAAAGGACCTAGTGCAGACGAAGTTGAAGAAGACGATTCTGAAGAAGCTGCACCTGAGGAATAAGTTGCTTGTCTGACATTCAACTTATTGTGGGCCTGGGAAATCCAGGCCCCGAATATAAAAATACACGCCACAATGCCGGTACATGGTTTGTAGAAGCACTGGCAAAGCAATTTGGGTGCACGCTCAAGTTGGAAAACAAATTTTTTGGATATACTGGCCGCTTTACATACGCTGGGCAGAATATTAGATTACTTATCCCTACCACTTATATGAATAAAAGTGGTCAGGCAGTTTCAGCACTAAGCAGTTTTTATCGAATCCCCCCTGAAAGTATATTGGTTGCCTTTGATGAACTTGATTTACCTCCTGGTATAGCAAAATTCAAAACAGGCGGCAGTTCCAGTCAAAATGGGATCAGGGATATAGTGTCAAAATTAGGAAACTTTAAAGATTTTTTACGACTTCGCATAGGTATAGGTCATCCAGGTGATAAATCTAGAGTGACTGGCCATGTGTTGGGAAAAGCGTCACAACAAGATCAAGAAAAAATCGATGCAGCAATTGACGAAGCATTGCGTTGTACCGAAATTTTGTTAAAAGATGATTTGAAAAAAGCGATGAATCGCCTTCATTCATTCAAAGTAGAATAACAGCATACGCCGGATAATCTGAGCGCCAAATAGTTTAAGGAACACCAAATGGGTTTTAAATGTGGAATCGTTGGTTTGCCCAACGTCGGAAAATCAACGTTGTTCAATGCATTAACCAAAGCTGGCATAGAAGCGGCTAACTTTCCGTTTTGTACAATTGAACCCAATACAGGTGTTGTCCCTGTGCCAGATGAAAGATTGACAGCACTGGCTGAAATTGTAGAGCCCAAACGTACTATTCCCACTACCATGGAATTTGTGGACATCGCCGGGCTGGTTGCTGGAGCATCTAAGGGTGAAGGACTAGGAAATAAGTTCCTAGCGAACATTCGTGAAACCGATGCTATCGGACATGTAGTGCGTTGTTTCGAAAATGACAACATTGTGCATGTAGCGGGCAAAGTAGATCCCCAAGACGATATTGATGTCATTAATACAGAACTCGCCCTTGCCGATTTAGAAAGTGTTGAAAAAGCACTTATCAGAGTGGGTAAAAAAGCGAAGAGTGGTGACGCTGACGCTAAATTCGAAATAAAAGTGTTAGAAAAAATTAAACCGGCTCTAGATGAAGGGACGTTGCTTCGCGCAGTTGAGTTAGAAAAAGAGGAATTAGCTGCAATTAGTTATATGAATTTGTTGACGCTCAAACCAACCATGTATGTGGCGAATGTTAACGAAGACGGGTTCGAAAATAACCCCTACTTAGATAAAGTTCGCGCTATCGCTGAACAAGAAAATGCTGTAGTTGTTGCCGTTTGTGCAGAAATTGAATCTGAAATAGCCGAATTGGATGATGAAGAAAAAGCGGAATTCATGGAAGAATTAGGCTTAACTGAACCTGGTTTGAACCGTGTTATTCGTGCAGGTTATAGTTTATTAACCTTGCAAACTTATTTTACCGCTGGAGTACAAGAAGTAAGAGCTTGGACTTTCCCTGAAGGGTCAACCGCTCCGCAAGCTGCCGGTAAAATACACACAGACTTTGAAAAAGGCTTTATCCGAGCTGAGATAATCGGTTACGACAACTTTGTAGAGTTTAAAGGTGAACAAGGTGCCAAAGACGCTGGGAAATGGCGTTTGGAAGGCAAAGATTACATTGTAAAAGACGGCGATGTTATTCACTTCCGTTTTAACGTTTAACGTCATCTAAACTTAATTTGATACTAAAAAGGCCTATTAATTAGGCCTTTTTAGTAACCTCAACAAAATAATATCTTTTTCTAGTTAAGGGAAATCACCATATCTTTATGCTCTATGCCACCGTCGTCATAGCTATCGCCTGTTACGTTAAAACCCCATTTTTCATAGAAATTAATCACCTCAACCTGAGCAGATAACTTAACATCACGAACCTCCATATCTCTTTGAAAATAGGCCATAATTTCGTCCATCATGTTGGCTGCTATCCCCTGGCCACGAGCATGGCTGTCTACGACAACTCGTTCAATTTTTCCTATTGTTTCAGGATCACTAACTAACCGTAGGCGTGCATAAGCCATCAGTTGTTGTGTGTTTGAATAGACGCAAAGATGCTTGCTCTGTTGATCTAAATTATCAATGTCGTCATAGAAACTTTTCTGCTCTAAAACAAAAACGTTTTGGCGTAATCGTAAAATTTGATAAAGCTGGTTTGCACTCAATTGGGCAAAATCATAAAAAGAATAATTCATAAAACTGTTAACTCGGAGTGCTTAAATATTAATCGCTAAAGGTGTTCACCTGTCATAATATTTTTACGGTGGATCAGGATGCCCCTAGTATGCCACCGCTATGCTTGTTAGCATAGATCGCCTAATACAGAGATAAATATTAAAAAACAAAGGATTTTCAATGGAATTAGGTACACTCATATCACTTACTGTGTATTTTATCGTGATGCTTGGAATAGGTCTTTACGCCTTTAAAGAGTCCACATCCGACATGACAGAATACATGCTTGGTGGTAGGACGTTGAGCCCTAAAGTGACAGCCTTATCTGCAGGTGCATCAGATATGAGTGGCTGGATGTTAATGGGGGTGCCAGGTGCAATGTATGTATCTGGACTGTCAAGTATCTGGATCGCAGCTGGTTTAACTATAGGTGCATTTCTCAACTATATATTAGTTGCGCCTAGACTGAGGGTTTATACCGAAGTAGCAAATAATTCAATTACCGTCCCAGACTATTTCGAAAATCGCTTTGAAGACAAAAGTCGTTTACTCCGAGTTATTTCATCAGTCGTCATTATTGTGTTTTTTACCCTATATACTTCTAGCGGTGTTGTTGCTGGCGGAAAACTCTTTGAATCATCATTTGGTTTGACCTATGAAACTGGCCTATATGTGACCGCGGGTGTGGTGGTTGCGTACACCCTGTTTGGCGGTTTTTTGGCTGTGAGTATGACCGACTTTGTGCAAGGCTGTATCATGTTTGTATCCCTGATTATGGTCCCAGTTGTGGTCCTCTTCGAAGTGGGCGGCATAGGCGAAGCCACTCAACAGATATCAGATGTAAGCGAGAATATGATGAGCCTGTGGGTTGATGCATCCACAGGACAGGCACTCTCGGCCATTGGCATTATCTCGTTATTAGCTTGGGGGCTCGGATACTTTGGACAGCCACACATAATCGTGCGATTTATGGCTATCCGACATGTGAAGGATATGAAAGTCGCAAGACGGATTGGTATGAGCTGGATGATAGTTTCTTTAGCCGGTGCAGTAGCGACGGGATTATTTGGTTTAGCATACATGACCAAGACACAGACAAATATTGAAGATCCCGAAACCATTTTTATCGTGTTATCGCAATTATTATTCAATCCATTTGTAGGTGGATTTTTACTGGCGGCAATTTTAGCGGCAATTATGAGTACCATTTCATCTCAACTTCTGGTTACCTCAAGTTCATTAACTGGTGATTTTTACCAAGCGTTTTTGCGTCGTGGTGCCAGTCAAAAAGAGTTGGTGATGGTGGGAAGAATATCAGTGGCCTTAGTTGCCTTTGTGGCAGTGATACTGGCCTACGACCGAGATAGTACTGTTCTTACCCTAGTGAGTAATGCATGGGCTGGCTTCGGCGCAGCCTTCGGTCCCTTAGTCATTATTAGCCTGTATTGGAAACGTATGACTTTTGCCGGTGCATTGGCTGGAATGATAACGGGTGCAATCACAGTACTAATTTGGATTTTTGCGGACTTAACAATTGATGGACAGGCATTGAGCGCTGTCATCTACGAAATTGTCCCTGGTTTTATCGTTAGTTGTGTTTTCACTGTGGGTGTCAGCTTAATGACAGCCAAGCCTAAGGAAAGCATATGTCAGACTTTCGATACCGTTGATAGTGAATTAAAGAATCTTTAAAAAATATTCACATAAAAACAACATTTGACGAACACTTTATTTATATGGTGTTCGTCTTTTGTTTTTTTAAACCATTTTGTTGCTAAATATAGTAAATGGTCATACCTATATTGCTGCCAACTATGTTATGGTTCTATGCATATAAGTATTTTGTCTAACGCTTGAATTTACGTGGAAAATAAACATGACTAACTCTATTCCGTCAGTGACTCATTTGAAACAGCTTGAAGCTGAAAGTATTCATATTTTCAGAGAAGTTGCTGCAGAATTCGATAACCCTGTAATGCTCTATTCGGTAGGTAAGGACTCTTCAGTATTATTACACCTTGCCCGCAAAGCTTTTGCTCCCGGCAAAATTCCTTTTCCTCTTTTACACGTTGATACAACGTGGAAATTTCACGAAATGATAGAGTTTCGTGACAAGATGGCCAAAAAGCACGATCTAGATTTGCTAGTACATATTAATCAAGAAGGGATTGATATGGGAGTGGGTCCATTTACCCATGGTAGTGCAAAGCATACCGATATAATGAAAACCGCTGGTTTAAAACAAGCTTTAAATAAATATAAGTTTGATGCCGCTTTCGGTGGTGCCCGTCGTGATGAAGAAAAATCTCGCGCCAAAGAAAGAGTATACTCTTTCCGTGATGATAACCATCGTTGGGATCCTAAAAATCAGCGTCCTGAATTGTGGAATATTTATAATTCTCAAATTAATAAAGGTGAGAGCATTCGTGTATTTCCAATGTCGAACTGGACAGAATTAGATATTTGGCAATATATTTATCTAGAAAATATTGAAATCCCTTCACTGTACCTTGCGAAACCAAGACCTGTGGTTGAAAGAGATGGCGTATTGTTTATGGTTGACGATGACCGTATGCCTTTAGAAGAAGGTGAAGTACCTGAAATGCGTTCTGTCAGATTCAGAACATTAGGGTGCTACCCATTAACGGGTGCAGTGGAATCAGAAGCTGACACGTTACCTGAAGTTATCCAAGAGATGTTGTTGACGAAAACGTCAGAACGTCAGGGAAGAGTGATTGATCACGACTCTTCCGGTTCAATGGAGAAGAAAAAGATGGAAGGATATTTTTAATGGCTACCAACATCGTATGGCATCAACATGAAGTAGACAAAAAACGCAGAGCCGAAGCAAAAGCACAAAAACCGTCAGTAATATGGCTTACGGGTTTGAGCGGCTCTGGAAAATCTACGATTGCTAATTTATTAGAAAAAAAATTAGCAGAAGCGAGTAAGCATACTTATTTACTTGATGGCGACAATGTACGCCATGGTTTATGTGGTGACTTAGGTTTTAGTGATTCAGATAGAGTAGAAAACATTCGTCGAATCAGTGAAGTAGCTAAATTATTTGTCGACTCAGGGTTAATTGTATTAACGGCTTTCATTTCCCCATTTAAAGCAGATAGAGATTTTTGTCGCGGTTTATTGTCCGAAGGTGAATTTATCGAAGTCTTTGTGGATACCCCGATAGAAGTGTGCGAACAGCGAGATCCAAAGGGCCTTTATCAAAAAGCACGTCAAGGCGATATTAAGGACTTCACTGGCATTGATTCGGCCTACGAAACGCCTGAAAATCCAGAAATCCACTTAACGTATTCAGGTCAAACCGCTGAAGAATCCGCGGAGTTACTATTTAAGATGCTACAGGAAAAAGGATTTTTAGATTAATGTTTGATCACGCTCTCGCAACGCAAGTAGCTGAAATAACCCATAAAGCAGGGGCAGCCATACTTGAAATTTATAAAAAAGATTTCGCGATTTACGAAAAGTCTGATGAAAGCCCTTTGACCGAGGCGGATTTAGCCGCTCATCACATCATTGTTGATGGTCTTAAGGAAATTTCTGAACTCCCTATCTTATCCGAAGAATCTGCCAGTATCGACTGGAAAACGAGACAAACTTGGGATGACTATTGGTTAGTTGACCCTTTGGATGGGACGAAAGAATTCGTAAAGAAAAACGGTGAATTTACTGTTAACATTGCATTAATTAGTGCCGGAAAACCAATTTTAGGTGTTGTGTATGCGCCTGTCTTAAATACGACCTACGTGGGTGTAGAAGGTTTAGGTGCTTATAAAATTGATGGCGGAGAAATTAACGATATCAAAGTTAGCCCTCATCAAGAAGGTGAAACATGGCAAGTCGTTGGTAGCCGCTCCCACCAAAGCCCTGAAATTACATCGTTACTTGAATCTTTACCAGGTGAGACTGAGTTAGTCGCTATGGGAAGTTCACTTAAACTGTGTTTGGTTGCTGAAGGCAAAGCGCATTTGTATCCTCGGTTAGGTCCAACGTCTGAGTGGGATACTGGGGCAGCACAAGCTGTAGTTGAAGCAGCTGGCGGTAAAGTCACTGTGATTACTTCAGAGAACCCTTTGGATCCCGACGCTCCAGCGTTACGTTACAATCAAAAAGATTCTGTATTAAACCCTTATTTTTTGGTGAGTTGCTAAAATATGAATAGCGAAAACACATTATTACAACAAGATATATTGTCATACTTAGATCAACATGAGAAAAAAGATCTTCTTCGATTTTTAACCTGTGGTAGCGTTGATGACGGTAAGAGTACACTTATCGGACGTTTACTACACGACTCAAAAATGATCTATGAAGATCAACTTGCAGCAATCACCAAAGATAGTAAAAAAGTTGGAACAACTGGTGAAAAAGTCGACCTAGCGCTACTAGTTGACGGACTGCAATCTGAGCGTGAGCAAGGTATAACAATAGATGTAGCCTATCGCTATTTTTCTACTGACAAGCGCAAATTCATTATTGCTGACACCCCAGGACACGAACAATATACTCGTAACATGGTAACAGGTGCATCTACCTGCCAAATGGCGATTATTTTAGTGGATGCTCGCGCTGGCGTGAAAACCCAAACTCGTCGTCATTCGTTTTTGGTTTCTTTGTTGGGTATAAAACACGTTATCGTGGCTATCAACAAAATGGATTTGATGGATTACAGTCAAACTGTTTTTGAAGAGATTAAACAAGACTATTTAGAATTTTCAAAACAACTCGATATCCCTGATATTAGTTTTATCCCACTATCGGCTCTAGATGGCGATAACGTGGTCAATAAGAGTGAGCATACGCCTTGGTATACTGGCGATACTTTGATGACAGCATTGGAAAATATAGAAATTGATAAAGATTTAAATTTAGATGATTTCCGATTCCCAGTGCAATATGTTAACCGCCCTCACCTCAACTTCCGAGGCTTTGCCGGTACTGTTGTTTCTGGTCAAATTGCAGTTGGCGATAAGGTAACCACTCTACCTTCTGGTAAACAATCAACCGTAAAATCAATTGTTAACTTTGAAGGTGAGCAAGAGCTTGCTCACGCTCCACTTACAACTACCTTAACCCTAGAAGATGAAATAGACATTTCTCGTGGTGATATGATTGTGAAGTCGGATAATCTGCCTTTACATGGGAACACATTTAAAACCCATTTGGTCTGGATGGATGAAGAAGCACTTATTCCTAATAAGCAATATGGTTTCAAATTCGCAACTAAATTTGTACCTGGGTCGGTTACAAATATCAATTATTTAATTGATGTGAATACCATGGAAAAGAAAGATGCTGTGCATTTGAACCTAAATGAAATTGCCGTTGCTAATATCAAGCTTACGCAAATAGTAGCCTGTGACCCTTACACTGAAAATCGTGCTACCGGTGCGTTCATTATTATCGACAGAGTAACAAATGGAACTGTGGGTGCGGGCATGATAATCGAACAAACCCAGGCAACGACTGCCACTAATCAATTTTCAGAGTTTGAAATTGAGTTTAATACCTTGGTTAGAAAACATTTTCCTCACTGGAATGCCACTGATATAACTAAATTATAATTAGTTATACTTCCAACTGTGGATATTAATCAAGTTGCTGTTGTAGCGATTTTTTTCGCGACTATTGCGGCGCTTATCTTTACTGATAAGCGCCCTTCTTCTGTGTTTGCTGGTTCAACATTAGCACTTATGTTGAGCGGCCAAATCACCTTCTCAGAAGTAGCACATAACCTTACCAACGAAGGTTTACTCACCCTTATTATACTATTACTGGTGAGTACCGCCGTTGATAAGACATCCATGATTAAAAATCTAGGAAGAAAATTAATCACAGCTAGTTTTAAGGCCAGTTATTGGCGATTATTCGGACTCACTTTTGCCTCATCTGCGTTACTCAACAACACTGCTGTCGTTGCTAGTATGATTGCGCCTATTAGTCAAAACCAGCATCACCCCGCCTCAAAATTATTGATTCCCCTGTCATACTCCGCAATTTTAGGGGGGACAGTCACTCTTATCGGTACATCGACAAACCTAATTGTGGATAGTTTCCTTATTGAGCAAGGATATCCTGGATTCCAGTTCTGGGACTTCACCTTTTACGGTTTGATTGCGGGTTTAAGTTGTGGCTTATTAATGTTCGTATTAACGCCACTGTTGCCGAATATTGAGACGCGAAAAGGGAGCTTTCAATATTATTTTATTGAAGCTGAAGTGATTGCAGAATCAGAATTAATTGGCAAAACCGTAGAGCAGAATCATCTCCGAAACTTGCCTGAGTTATTTTTAGTTGAAATTATTCGTGATGGCCAGTTAATAAGTCCAGTAGCCCCTGACTTGATGATTTTAGAAAACGATAAATTAATTTTTTCCGGAAACATTAAGAACGTGGACAGCCTTTCACATATAAAAGGTTTAGTATTATTTGCAGAAACCGATGGCTTATTGCGAGATAATTTGACAGAAGTTATCATCTCAAATCGTGCACAAATTTTAGGTAAAACCCTTAAGGCTGTAGGGTTTAGAGCTTTATTTGATGCCGCTGTCGTTGCAATAAGAAGAGATGGTGAGCAACTATCTGGTAAGTTAGGAGAAATTAAGTTACAAGCAGGTGATTTTTTGCTGCTTGCAACCGGTCAAGACTTTGTAAACAGGCACAACTTAAGTAAAAACTTTTTTATCATTTCTGAGCAAAAAATTTCTACTCGACTAAATAAACTTCAAGAATATCTCACTATCGGAGGCTTCTTACTCACCATATTATTAGCCGCGACTTCGGTCTTAAGTTTGTCATCAGGCTTATTATTTTTCATGGCCGCTTTAGTTATTGCAGGAGTAATAAACAATTCAGAATTAAAACGGAACATTCCAATAAACTTAGTGATCGTTATTGTTGGAGCTTTAAGCTTAGCTACAGCATTATCGTCTTCTGGTGTGATTGAACTACTAACGGGATCATTAACTCCCTTTATAAATAATGGCAGTCCTTTTTTAGCATTGCTGATTGTTTACGGTTTAACCTTACTGTTAACAGAATTAGTCACCAATAATGCAGCTGCAGCCTTAATGTTTCCTTTTGCATACGGTGTGGTTGAAGCCCTGAGTGTTCCATTAATGCCATTTGCCTTAGCGGTAGCTTTCGCCGCCAGTGCTAGCTTTTTATCTCCTTATGGATACCAAACCAATTTATTAGCCTTCAATGCTGCAAATTATAAATTTAAACACTTCATCAACTTTGGCTGGCCGGTATCATTACTCTACTCAAGTATTGTTTTACTGCTGTTAAAATACTCTTACGGGTTCTAACACTATTTTCTTGATTTCGACTTAGCGCAAAAGCCTAACTAAATAGGTGTTAATATGGACACTGTTAATATGGACACCCACAGATATTAATATAGACACCCACCGACATTGCAGTGTCCCCATCACTATCGCGTTTTTTAACCTTGACAGTCACCTTTATATTCTTGGCTTCCTCCTCAATATTACAATCAATACTCAAACTAGACCTATAATCCATTTAAACTATACTAATGCCTTCAAGTTTAAGACTAAGCTAAAGTGACCTATATTGAAAATGGAGCGAAGAATGGCTTTAGCTCGAAAGCACCAGGTCAGCTTGGTTGATACGTCATATTATCATTGTGTTTCTCGGTGTGTACGTCGAGCCTACTTATGTGGCAGGGATGCTTACAGCGGCAAAAATTATGAACATCGTCGTCGATGGGTTGAGGATAGATTATTACTACTAGCTCATGTTTTTTGCATTGATATTTGCGCTTATGCTGTTATGAGTAACCATATCCATGTTGTTTTACACGTAAATAAAAGCAAAGCGCTTAGTTTGTCTGATAGAGAGGTAGTAGAAAAATGGCAGAAAATACACAAGCCTACACATTTATCGCAACAGTCGCTTCAAACTAACCCTCCGAAGTTAAATGAAGTGCAGTTACAAACCGTAAAACAAACAATTTCAATATATCGTCAACGCCTTTTTGATATAAGCTGGTTTATGCGTGAGCTTAATGAACCCATAGCGAGACGAGCAAATCGAGAGGATCAATGCACCGGACACTTCTGGGAAGGCAGATTTAAATCTCAGGCATTATTAGATGAAAAAGCATTAGCAGCTTGTATGGTTTATGTCGATTTGAATCCAATTAGAGCGAGTACAGCAACGACTCTAGAAATGTCGCACCACACCAGCATTAAGCGACGCTTGAAGGCCTTTGAAAAAGGTAAACAACCTCCAGATTTGATGCCTTTTTTAGCAACTAACAAAAAGTGGTGTCTACCATTTTGCCTTTCTGACTACGTTAGCTTAGTGAAAACAACTGCCGAAATCCCCACTCTATCACAAAGTGATTTTCCGATAAAAAATCAACCCAATATTCTAACGAAACTGCAATTGGTTGGATCGACTTGGTACGCGGAAAGTCTTCATTTCGAATCTATTTATAATGTTGCTGCTGGCAGTTATAAAAATCGGCAACAATTCAAAAAGCACACAAATAGGAAACGTATGGTAAGTGTTGATGAGCAATACTATTGAATAAAAACAGATTAAAATAGATGCCTTCAATACGAAATTCGAATGCTAATGTTATAGAGAAAGTTATCTAAACAGCACTTTTTCTTTATTAAACCAATTTACACAAAATGCCAGCAAGCCAACGGCAATCAATGCTGTTGAACCAAAAATAGCAATTAGCTGAAAATAGTCCATTGTGCCTTTAATCAACTCTTTGATAGCCAAAGCAACATTAGTCAAAGGAACCCATGCCCATGCTCCTTTTAACTCAACTCCTGGTGCCATCGCTAAAAAAATTGGTATAAAGAGCAACATCATCAGGGTTCCCATATAGCTTTGTGCTTCTTTATAGCTCTTCGCGTAAATGGACAAGCTCAATAATATAGAAGCAAAAATAGCCACAACAGGTACAAGCATTAAAAACATCAGAATAAAGTCGACAGCCCCTATAGAGGACATAAAGGTCACCACGAACTGAATCGCCAAACCTTGGCTAAGTATGACGCCCCATAACGCCATGCTAGATACTGTTATAAGGGCTGAAGTTAAACCAGCAAATGCAATGGTTAAAAACTTACCGAGTACTATTTTATAACGCTCAATTGGTGAAATTAATAATGTCTCTAAAGTTCCCCTTTCTTTCTCTCCAGCACCTAAATCTGCGGCGGGGAACATTGCACCTTGCAGGCACAATATAAAAATGAAATAAGGAATGAGTCCGCCAATTTTTTCGCCCCAATTTTCTCTAGTATTGGCAGTGTTAATTTTCTCTAAAATAATTGGTTTCAAAACTGCAACACTTTGTTTTTCTGATAGATTTAACTTCTTAAACGCTATTTCTCTTAACTTTTTAACCTGTTCATCGACTATTTCGTTTACTCGATAAAAAACCCTATTAAGACCAGAATCATTTAGATGGAGTTTTAATAGTGCCTGTCCAGTTTGTAAAATATCATTTGAATAATTTGCGGGGATTTCCAAAACAAAATCAACGGTATTGTCTTGAATTAGTTTTTTATAATCTGCTTTTGGGTCAATTTCAATTCGATTAAACCCTTTTAATTGCAACAATTTCGTGTCAATTTCAGGGGCGTATTCAGCACCTATTAAAGCGTAATTCAACACTTTATTTTGCGCTTCAGTAGCAGCATTTTGAGCGAAATATATGGCTATACCAGCAAAAGCAGGCATAACGAGTATAGGGACTGCAATCATAAAAAATAACGTTTTTTTATCTCTAACTAATTCTTTTAATTCTTTTAACAATACCAACCACATTACTGCTCTCCTTGTTGAATAGTGGCTAAGAATGCCGCATGCAAATTTTGGTTCTGTGCCTGTCCTCTAAACTCATCGACGCTGCCATCGAATTGACTAACCCCATTATCAATTACTGTAACTCTGTCACATAGCTCTTCCACTTCGCCTAGATGGTGAGTTGAAAAAATGACCGGAATACCTTTATTTTTCAAACCTCGAATAAAATCTAGCACGGTTTGGGTTGCCATAATGTCTAACCCCGTAGTAGGTTCATCCAAAATAACAACTTCAGGATTATGAATAACCGCTCTAGCAATCGAAGTTTTTTGTTTCATTCCTGTAGAAAAGTTTTCACTTCTGCGATCTAAAAATGTCTCCATTTCTAACAAGGCCGACAACTCCTCGATACGGTTTTCTATTTGTAATTTATTCATTCCATGAAGCTGACCAAAGTACTCAATATTTTCACGCCCCGTTAAACGTCCATACAGCCCTGTTGTACCAGATAAAAATCCAATTTTCTGACGGGCGATTAAAGGGTCTTCCAACACATTAACTTCATTGATATAAACACTACCGTGATTTGGTTGTAAGGCAGTTGACAACATCCTCAATGTAGTTGTTTTACCCGCACCGTTAGGACCAAGTAAACCCAGTACCTGGCCTTTTTCTACTGTAAAAGTAACGTCTAAAACTGAATGGAAATATCGACCTTTAAGACGGGGATCTTTCTTTTCTTGTTCACTAAGTTTTTTAGGATTCTCAACCACGAATTTCTTAGCTAAATTCTTAATTTCTATCATTACTTTTCCCTGATTACACCTAAACTGGCTAACCTCAATCGATCAAAAACAACTGCATTTTTTGCTATTTTAGACACACTTATTCAATAGTGTATAACTTATTGGATTTATTACATATAATTGAGGACATCCTAGCTTGATTTTTTATGGCCTACATCATTCACCTTAAATTTATTGAGCTTTAAAACTTAACCCAACTTGAGCACTTTGTTATGCAACCGAATAATGCTTTGCAAGCATCTCTACAAATATTCACAAAACCAAATGGTGTATTTGAAGCGGTAAACAATAATGACAACTGGTCATGGATACCGTTTTTATTGGTTATGAGCTTTGTTTTACTGCCACTATATTTGTACTACAACTTTGTCGATTTCGAGTGGTATCGCAATTTTATCGTTGACAGTACAGCGGGTAACCTTAGTCCAGCCGAACAAAATAATATTAGAGCGCAAATCAGACCAGGATATCTAGTCACTGGCATACTTATAGTTGCTTTTTTATTCCAAGTAATCGTTAATGTGATTCTTGCCGCATATCTCAATTTAGTAGCCAAAACGGATGAAGACTGCGTCAATGGATTTACTGATTGGTACGGTTTTACATGGTGGATTTCGCTCCCGGCAGTCATTGGATTTATCGCTGCGATACTTGTGCTTGCATTAGCTGAAAGCAATCAAATGCCAATCAGTGACTTACACCCTTTAGCCCTATCATATTGGTTAGGCTTGAGCGAGGATTCAAAATGGTTTGGTTTAGCTAATTTGATTAAGCCAGAATTATTCTTTAGTGTTTACCTGATGGCAGTAGGCTTAAGCCATTGGACTAAATTCAAAAAAGTTAAAATATACACAGTGGCGATTGCACCATTTGCAATAATTATCTTACTTTGGTTTTTACTAATTTTGATGAAATAATTGCCGCAAAAATTTAATTCCGCGCCGGTCTAAAGTATTCCTCGTTCAAATAGAATTCTTTATATCGGTTTGCAGGATACCAACTAGGTATCCCCAAAAGTGGGATTGGTGGCAATTTTCCCGTGTTTGAAAGTGAATTTTTACTCAATAGATAATGATAGAGAGATAAATCTAAAATACTTAGTTGCTGGGCATAATTTTCAGAGAAAAAGCTGTCATTTACTCTTATCGCTAACCATTTTCCAGTTAATCCAATAAACGGATTCAAAAGCATTTCATAATTTGCATGGCCAAAAACAAAAGCTTTAATTTGCGGATTGTCAATTTGGCCATCCTTGTTAGAAGCTACCTTTACATCGTGATCTAACATTGAGCAATGATTTACCCATTTATGCCTTTCTTCGATAAAAACTTTTTGCCATTGATGATTTGCGAGGTATTCACATACCTGTGAATCAGATACGGCTAGAATAATCCCACACTCATCAAATAATGTGATCTGATTTCGCCGCTGAGTGCGTGGAGTCAAACCATGAGCTTGAATATCTTCTACATGCCATTGATTTAAAAGTGTTTTAGTCTTTGGAAAACTGAGCCAAATCAGACCATTAAATAAGTCATGCCATGAGTTTGGCCGCGTAGGAATGACTTTATTTTTAAAAATAATGGTTTCGTAATAGCCGTCGGTTTCAGACATTGAATTCTGACACTTAAACGACAATCCAAAATCATTCCTTGATGCCTGTCCACGTTGATGTTGATAAACGCCAGACGATGCCTGTCCACGTTGAATGTCTCCAGACGATGCCTGTCCACGTTGAAGAAGGTGAATGCCATTCTCTGTAGTAACCAACTGATCTTTTAAGGTATTGAGGGTATCGGCATGCAATAAATTGTCGAATTTAGTTAGGCTGTAGCGCTGTTCAAGTTCGCTAAAAGGTGCCCTTTTTATCATGCCTGTCCACAATTCGTGGCACTCACGGGGCGATGGTTGTTTAACTGATGTCATAGGTTACTAGAGTCTTGTTGCTGGATTTCTTATACTGGATGCAAATGTAATAATAAGAGTAACAATATGCAATCAATGCGTTTTATTTTTCCAGTTGTATTTTCTATTTTAGCAATCGTTGGATGTGAACAACTGCCAAATAGTGAAAGTCCACAAAGTAACTTTCAGCAAGTGTATGAAAGTATCAGTGAACAAGAGTTAAAGCAGCACGTCAAAACAATATCTTCAGACGAGTTTGAAGGTAGAGGCCCGACTACCGATGGTGAGACCAAAACCCTCGAATACTTAGTCGACAACTTTAAATCCTTAGGGTTTGAGCCGGGTAATGGCAATAGTTACCTTCAGGCTGTTGAATTAATGGAAATCACCGCCGATCCCAATATGCAGTTACATATGGGGAAAAATACCTTCGAATATCAAAAAAACATGGTGGCCTCATCAAAACGCGAAACTCCCCAAGTTAACCTAAATGACTCAGAGATCGTGTTCGTTGGATATGGCGTAAATGCACCAGAATACAATTGGAATGACTACCAGGGCTTGGATGTAAAAGGTAAGACCGTGGTTATCTTAGTCAATGATCCAGGTTTTGAAAATCCAGAGAGTGGTAAGTTCCAAGGTAAAACCATGACCTACTACGGTCGCTGGACTTATAAATATGAAGAAGCTAGCCGTCAAGGCGCTGAAGCCGCTATTATAGTTCATGAAACAGCTCCTGCGTCTTATGGTTGGTCTGTTGTATCAAACAGTTGGAGTGGTCCCCAATACAGTCTAGTATCAAAAAATGGTAATGCTGACCGTGTTGCTGTAGAAGGTTGGATAAGTCTTGAAGCCGCCAACAAAGTATTTGCTGAAGCTGGACTCGATTTCAGTCAACAGAAAGCTAAAGCCATGCAAGGCCCCTATTCTAAAGCCTTAGGTACCAAGGCTTCTATCACCGTAAACAGTAAATTAAAAAAATCTGTTAGTAATAACGTGATCGCCACATTAAGCGGCAGTGTAGCAGCAGATGAACACATTATTTACACCGCACACTGGGACCATTTAGGTAAAGACAGCAGTTTAAAAGGTGACCAAATCTACAATGGTGCACACGATAATGCCACAGGCGTTGCAGCGAGCTTAACTATGGCAAAAGCATTTTCAGAGCTTTCCATACGCCCCGCCCGTTCAATTACGTTCTTAATTGTTACCGCTGAAGAGCAAGGATTACTAGGCTCTAAATATTATTCTGAGCACCCTATCATTCCCCTAGACAAAACCGTCGCCAATTTAAATATGGATGCGTTAAACGTTTTGGGCAGAACTAAAAATGTGTCAGTTGTGGGCATGGGCAAATCAGAACTTGAGAAATACCTAGCATCTGCCGTGGCAAAACAAGGGCGCTTCCTGACTCAGGAAGACAGACCTGAGGCTGGCTCATACTACCGTTCAGATCACTTCAGCTTCGCCAAACAAGGCGTACCAGCGCTGTATGCGAAAGGCGGAAACCAACCCATAGACGAAGCCACAGCGAAGTATCGTAAGCGTGCCAATGTTGTTGTCAAAGGTTGCTATCATCAGGTTTGTGATCAATTTAGAGAAAATTGGGACTTTGGTGGCATCCAAGAAGATACTCAAATGTTATTCGATGTGGGCTATAGCATTGCCAATTCGAATGATTGGCCACAATGGAGCAAAACCAGCGAATTTCAGCGCTAAAAATTACACCACTGAATAAAAAATGCCAGCAATTTTGCTGGCATTTTTTTAAAGCTTAAAACCTAGTTTATTTTTGACTTTCTTTGATAAAATAACTTAGCTCTTTAATGCAATGACGTAACACTGGATTTAACCTAGTATTTTTACCATTCATAACAAAAAGTTCATGTTCAAATTCAAACATTTTACCGCCACCAACAGGCACCAAACCTAAGCCAGCGCCCTGCTCTTTGGTCATGTAGTCAGGCAGTAGCCCAACATATTCACCCGTCATAATGGCAGACATACAGCCATCGAAAGAATCCGAGAAAGTTTGAATCAATAAGCGACTCTCATCTTGAATATAGTTAGCTGAAGATAGTCCTGAAATCCCGATGGCAGGATAATCTTCAATTTTCAAATTATCAGGCAAAGCTTCTTTATATTTAGCTAAGGGGTGTGAAGGTGCACAGTACAATCGCCCATGGCATATGTGACCTACTGGATGGAAAGTCACTGATTCTGGTTTTACCATATCATAGGTTGAAACAACCAAGTGACACTCACCAGATAAAGCTACATGCTCCACTTCATTGTATAGACGAGTTTGAATATTCACATGAATATCATCAAACTTCTTCATAGTGCTCTTAACCGCTTTACTCACTGCTAGATGCATTGAAAGGGGTAATCCAGCCATTAACACTAAAGTGATATGCCCAGAATAATCATCATGTAGGCTTTTTAAATTAAAAACAAAGTTATCAAAGGCATTGAAAATTCGTTTTGTTTCCTGAAAGACCACTTCACCTTCTTTGGTCATCTGGAACCCCCCACGACCGCGGTGACATAGAACTAAATCCAACCTTTCTTCAAGTTTTTTAATTGCAGCGCTAATATTTGGACGCTGCATTCTCAATACGGGTTCTGCAGCAGTAAACCCATTGCATGATGCTACGGCATAAAATACGCGTAACAGTTTGATGTCTGATTCTTGTAAGCGGTTTAACATAAATACACCAAAGTAAGGTATGTAATTAAATACTCTAATTCCTATATTAGGCAAGCCGCTAAGGTATTACAATCATTAATTACAGTTTATTCTATTGCAGTATTAGTTATTTAGAGTGCCTCACTTAACTATCAAACCTTATCTAAACTCATACCTAAAACAGACTAATGCACGGAATTTCGGCCTGCACAGTTTCATCCAAGCGCTTAAAATTTTTTCTTTAATTGCTAAGGCCTGTTGATCTTTGCTGTACATATTTCACTCAGCAATACATCGGCAACCACATCATCGAAAATGCCAGTGAAACCATACTGGCATAATTCCTTGCTAACTTTTCATACCTCGTTG
>NZ_BAAGTF010000027.1:0-35590 GCF_054782055.1 Aliiglaciecola aliphaticivorans | reverse complement strand
TAAGCTTACTAAATTAGGCTCTGATTCAGCTTCATATACATAAACTTTTAAAGTGATAGTTTGTGTACCAGAGGAAACATCTATTGAATTTGTCGAAAACTCAAGTCCTCTAAATTCTGGAGGTGTGATATCGACCGATACGGTCGTATTTAATGGTGATATTTGATTAGAGGTATAAGCGACTTTTAAAGATTTAGATTTTTGGTTTTTATCACATAACCAGCGTTGCTTATTAAGTGCATTTTGCAATTCAATGTTACTAATTGATTGTTCTTCTATTTGTTTTAATCTTTTAGAATCACACCCCGCATCTGAAATCAAAAAACGCATATGGTCGATACCGTTATTTGCATATGAAAATATTGAATACAAAAAAAGAAACATAAATAAAGTTATGGTTTTCCTTAACATCAATTTATCCTTTTTATTTTACTGTCTCGATTTAAAACTATATGTTAGTGCAAAAGTTGCTTCCTTCAATAGTGCTCTATTAGCAAGCAGACAATTCTAGTAGCAACGGCGCTTACACAATCTTTTCAAATAATAAGTGTCTTTATGTAGGCTTTTCTCTCACTCTAAATTACTAACTGTAAATATTTAATGATTTTTTATAAGTTAACAATATATCATACCAATAATTTTATTAATCACTTACGTATAATATTTCGTATGCTTAAAGTAGGATACCAATGAGCAGAAAACTATTTATTCACCTTGGCCCTAGCAAAACAGGAACAAGTGCGATTCAAGGATTCTTTAGAGATAACAGCTCTAATACAATTATTTATCCTGAAACAGGCAGGTGGCCAGATGGATCGCACCATAAATTGGCATTTGCGTTTGAAGGTAAAAATAGACACGGTTTGATTAATATTCCTTCTTGGACAGATTTAACAACAGAGTTAGAAAGAGAAATAGCTACCTCCCAAAAAAATGTGTTAATTAGTTCTGAGGTCTCAAGCGTTAAATTCGTAAAGGCATTAATTGCATTACTGAAACAATACAAATTCGAAATTAATTTAATTTTAAGCGTTCGCAATCCAATAGAAAGAGCCGCCTCTGCATATAATCAACACGTTAAAGATGAAGTTGTCGGTTTAACTGAAATGCCTGATGAATTCTTATTAGGTAGAAAGACTGATTTTAACTTTAGACCATTATATGAAAAGTGGCTCGCATTAAATTTACCAATTATCGTAATTCCATATAAAAGTGAAAGACCGTTGATAGAACGATTTAGTAGTGCCGTTAATGCCGAAGTAGACTTGTTCCATACTGAAAAAAGACCAAACAAATCCATGGGTGGTGCAGCCTTAATAGCTATTTTAATTAGTAATAAACTGTCAAAAAATGAGCAACAAAGGAGACTTTTTTTTGACCAGATTCGACAAGATTCTTCATTTAAAATTTGGGGTAGTGGCTCTTTTCCATTTAGCGATAAAGCGATTAGTGATTTTTACAAAACTATCCAGCCAGACATTGATTGGATTGTTGGTAAATTTGGATTTAACGAATGCACGCTAAAGGCTACAACGCAAAAAAGATTTATATTATCTAAAGTTGATATTCACAATATCATGCAGCAACTTGAAAAAGCTGGTTTAACCAATAAACATGAATTACTGATTGCAAACACACTCAAACCTTTTATTGGAAGTTAGATTGGTAGGTAGCCCCAAAAATTGGTAATACATTTTCATTTGCAGGAATTAAAAAGGACAGCATAAAACATAATAATATGTCAACTTTTGTTACGAAACACACAGCTAAACTAACCATAATCATATGAATGATTCATTAATATTTTTCGCTGTACGTGAGTATATTGAACTGGGAAATTAAATGTAGTTTAGGCTAGGCTAATTTAGTTTAGTTTAGTTTTGCTAATTGAATTTTCAGGTGGTGCAAGGGGAATTTGCCACTACAAACACATCAAAATGTCAAAAGAGGTTGTGAATTACATAGTTGAACTAGGAGTTGGCAATATGTAAGTTAAAACTAAAACCCCAGAATAAAGAGTGTGACTTTTCTTAACTAGACAATGTAAAAAATTAGAACTCAACTAATTAAAGGTAATTAACGACATCTCCATAACTCTACCTTCAGTTAATCTGTAACGCTCTTTACGTTCAATTGACAATGAAAATGGCGGTTGTTCCAAATCCACTCCAGAGTCGAAGAGTTTCCTTGTGGATGCCTGAGAAAATTGTAAATCAATGTTAGGTGTGTAAGCAAATTCAGGTACATCCTCGAAGACCAGCAACTCTTTACAGCCAGTATTTTTGATATTTTCAATGATATTTACTATATCTTTATTCGGTAAATGTTGAAATACTTGGCGAATAACTACAAGATCGCAGCTGGGTAGTGGTTCATTTGCAGCATCAAGCTCAATAAAGTCAACAGAAGGAAAGTTTTTTTGATTTAAATGTATAATCTCACTAGATACATCAACGCCCAGATATTGATGACAATTTTCTATTATTCTTCGCCCAAAATAAAAGCCACCACAACCAAGATCTATGACACATTTTTTGTCTAGATTTTCAATTACCGACTTAGCTAATTGAATACTTTTTTCCAAGACATGTCCTTCAGATCCAGGCCCGCTTAATGTGGTATTACTCCACAACTCTTCTTTATATATGGTATTGAATACATCCTTGTTTGAGTCGAGATTCTTGAACCTCTCAACGCTAGGAGTCAACTCAACTTCATTAATTCCGCAAGGTCTTAATTGCTTTAGAAGCTTATCATCTAACTTAACGGTTACTAGAAGACTATTTCCTTTTTCAAAGTATAAGAAAATATAATGAGGGATATTTATAGCGGGTGAAACGAGGTCTTTAGTTAAACGAACCTCCCAACCACAGTAATAATTATCAATAAGTGGAAAGTTCTTTAAAACATCTTTGCGAACTGTGCGATGTACAATAAATTGTCTACCTAAACTAGACATTCCTACTATTTTATTCAGTTCATTATTAACCGGACTCCAACCTCGTATGATAAAAACTTGATTATTTTGTGTCAGTTTTTGTTCAGAACAAAAAATAGAAGTTTCATCAGCAATGCTTACTTCCAAAGGAATTTCTATCAATTTACACGAGTTATGTGTAATCTTGATATTCAAACTAGCTGGTAAACATGTCAATTCAGAGATTCTATTAATAAAACTAACTCTAGTTAAGCCAACACCTCTCCGGTCTACACCTGTATCAAAGTTACAGTTATAAGTTCTATCATCTAAATTGAAACAAATTTCACAAATTTCAAAGTCCGAATATATTTCTATTTCAAATTTTAGTGTCGATTTCACAACGCTAAATTCGCACAACTTTTCACGGATTAGCAAAGGTGAGTCCCTCAAAAAATTATAAAAACTATTCAATTAACAGATATGAGTTTGTGGATATAAATTTTTCAACTTTTTCTTTATTAGCAAATCCCTCTAATAGAGAACGAGAATTCTGTTTTTTAATAGAAATCTTTTTCGGATCGATATTTTCAATCTCTAAAAACCCTTGAATATCTTCAGACCTTGTTAAAATATCACCATACTCTATGGATAAAATCCGCTTACTTTCCCTTAAGCTATTTTCAACCTTATTATATCCATTTCGAACATAATTGGCGTGATTACTGAATTGATTTTCATCAAAATCAACCTGTATATCTTGTTTAGGTGCTTCTTTTTTATCTTTGATAAAGCCTTGGTGCCATACATTCGATTTTTCACCAACCTTGACAGATAAAAATGAGGATAACAGGTCATTACGAAATAAATGAATAATTTTATAGTCTTCATTTAAAAGCAACCAGTCAAGTACCATAGGAAAATGACCGTAAAACATCTTGAAGCCAACTGCACGATCACTTGGACCGAGGTGATATACAGACTCTAAAAAGTCAAAAGGCCTTTCATCTCTGAAGCTCTTAGGGTCGATTCGTAGTAGGTTTTCAAATAGAGAGCGCACTCTTAAACCATTAGACTCTGAAGGATGAAATATTTCACCATGACAATAAACTTCATTACTCGTATTTAGTAGGTCAATTAGCAAATTTGAACCGCTTCTAGCACTAGTAATTATTACAAATTTTTTCACCTACAATATCACCTTTTGTTTTTTTACATACTCATAATGGTCAATATTGAAATCCGCCGAGCTGCGCATAGTAACTATATGTGTTGATATATTATGAATAGAAGAGAAACTCAATTTAAACTTAGGATTTCGATTAAAGATAAACGCTCTATGTAGCATTTTCAATTTCTCTTCCAAGACAGAATAATGACAAACCAGTGCATGTTTACCATATAAACATATAATCTTATATTTTGGATACTTATTAAAAAATGATTGTAAACTGCATCTACTGTCTCCTAAAATGTTATCCAACCACAGCACTGCATTCAGGTTAACGGTATCAAAATCGAAATTTTTATTATCAAGCATGATAAAGTCGGCAACCGATAAGCTCGCGGTTAGAGATATGCCCTTTACAGCAAGTAAACTGGTAAAGTTCACTTTTTGTGAGTATATTACCAATTGGTTATCACAATTATCTAAAAGCTCGGGCATAAACCTCTCGAGAAAGTCAATTCGTCCGCCCTCTCCTTCCTCCTCATGGATTTTAGACCTTTTTCTAAGCGCTAAATAGACGCTGACATTTTCTTTATTTGAAGCCTTTAACGTTTTCGAAATAATAGGCTCCAGCTTTTCAAACACCAAATCATTCATCTCTTGGGAAGGGTAGTAAGGGTGACTGTTTCTATAGGAACGACCAAAAAAGCACTGGCTGGGACAGTTAGTAAATTTATTATAAAAAGGTACAGGCAACCCCTCCCTGCTAATAACTTCAACGTAATGATCAAAATACGGTTTAACTTGTTCTACCATTAAATCGTCAACAAGTTGAGGGAACTCCCCGATCATCTTATCGTAACTATTTGTATCAGAATCATATTTTGGGCTTCGAGAAGAAAACCATAAAAACACTGATTCGGTTTTTATACTTTTACCTAATTCAATGGTCTCTTTAACCCAAGTTTCTTTCATTTCGCAAAAGTATTGGTTTAATTTTTCGAAATCCCCTGCCTTAAATAACTCACCGTAAATGTTGCTTTCAGAAAGCAACGGAGCATCAGGACCTTCGGAAATTTTTTGGAAGATATTATTTTTTGTATTTTCATTAGTATATTCTGAATTGCCACATGAACGCCCACTAACGGCTTGTACAATACAAATTTTTGATTTATTTGCATACTCTAAAACTCCGTCTTTCTCATAAAAATACCTGGGCCCAACAGCGCTCGTACTCATATTTAAAACTTTTATATTAAGTTTGTTTTGAATTTGTTCCGGAAACGGTTTTTCAACAAAACGGCCAAATGAATGAGCACTCCCCAGCACAGATACGTATTCTCCGTCAGTCAAGGGACGAGGATCAGGCCCACGTAAAATTCCTAATTTAGATTCAAACCATAGATTGTAATCAAAGCACTCATAATCAAAAACTTGATATAACATTTTTTTTACCTTACTTTTCTATCAATATGTCAAAAATAACAAAGCCTAACTCTCTTCTGTCTACTGATTTTTCGATATCATCATCAATCGATATAGCATCAGGTAAGCAGAATGATAAAAAGCACTTACCAGAGTTATAATTTAAGTTAGATAAATTAAGTTTTATTTCACGGGTTGTAACTTCTTCACTTTGATATTCCTTTTGATGCACAACTCTGTCATTAAACTTTATAATTACAAGTTCTTTTGGCAGCCTGCCAATTGGTTTTCCAACAATCGAAAGTGAGGAAACTTTTTCACCGATATCAATTGGTAAACAGCTATAGTTTTCTTTAGTCCACAAATGATCGTCTTCAAGAGAAAAACCTAATTGAAATAGTCGGTCCTTGCCTAATTGCTTAATCCCATTAAATCCTTCTCCAGCTTTCAATTGTGCGAAGTCAACTAAACCAACCTGTGGATTATTGGGGAACTTCTCAGATATAGAGAGTGTCGGTAAAATATTTGATTGGGCAATAGATAAAGATTGATTAGCTAATTTATAAGCTGATTCATAATTTCTGTTTGTGTAAAGAGTATTTGCTGCCAGCCATAGTCTCAAATATGCATCAGGATAAGTTATATTTGTTGCTAAAAGAGACGCAATGTCAGTTACAGTTAGAATACCTGAAAGCTTCTCAAATAATTCATGAGGCAATGTACGAAAATCAATGTATGTTAATAACGATTTATAATTTGCCACAAAATGTTGACTTCCAAACTTGTTGAAAATCAATAACAAATCAGTAACATCGCTCTGTGATACGGTTTCAGATTCCCACTGTATTTGGGTATCGCCTTCTAAAGGTAATAAAGAAATCTTCCCATCACTCGTTGCAGATTGAGGTAACTCTGGCACATCTTGAGGTTTTTCTAGTCCTACGGCTACAAACAATGCATTGTATACTGCGTCCCGACTAAATCGATTTTTAGCAAACAGCCTTGATGACTTGTTATATTTTGACCATAAATTTTCGTCGGTCAATAATTTAACGACTGCCGCGACAAACTCGGTGGCTGTTTCACTTAACATGCCTAGTTCACTATGACAATCTTCTAAACCTTCTATGGCTCTTGGTAAAAACACAGATGGTAGGCCAAGAGCTGCAACTTCAACCGTTTTAATTTTAAGCCCCGTTCCTAGAATTGTTGGGTTGATAGCGACAGTCGAAGTTTTTAACAACTCTCTAAATCGGCCTCTTTCTAAATTTGAAAAGAATTCAATATTTGCCAACGGACTTGTTACCACTTCCGATATTTTCCCACAAACCCTCAATTTAGCATCAGGAACTTGAGCAAGAATATCCAACCAACAATTATCTAAAAACCAATTTAACGCTACCATATTCATTGGGTTAGCGCTACCGTGGAATACCAGTACCCTATCTTTAAATACGTTACTTTCAACAAAGGTATCTTTAAATTCAGAGTAGGAATCACTTTCACTCAGGACTATTTGATTTTTAACCCCGATTGACTTGAAGTATTCTCTTTCTTTTTCAGATATGGCGACAATCACTGCGTTGTCAATTTGATTTAATACATCTCTCTCAACACTAGGTTTGCACAATCTAAATGCCGTATCAATTTCTTGCCCTTCAAACTGAGTAGGTAAACATGAAAGAGCATCATGTGTAATAACTGAAACCTGCGGTAAGTCTATTTCATTTTGTAAAGTAGCTGGAACTTTTAACATTTGAGTATAATTACAAATCATTTGGCTGTAATTATTTGCCCCCAATAACTCTTTAGCATAATGAACTAGTTCGTCGTTAACAATGAAATATGGATGATAATAATTTAGCTCTTTTTCTTCACAAGCTAAGAAATATTGTTGAATATCTTCTTCATGATATTTTTTCAAAAGAGATTTTTTTGCGGCGCGCTCTCGATATTCTTCAGACTTTTGCCAATCTGGGTAGGGTATAGAGTAGACTCTTACGCTACCTTTAAATTCATTCCACAGTAGAGTGCTATCCACCTCTCCTTGTAACAGTACATCGACAGAATGACCTTGCCTAACCAATTCCTTGATTAAGTTATATGTTACAACTTTATTGCCTTGGTCGGCTGGCAAGAATGGAACTAGGGACAAAAATAAGATTCGCGACTCTTGCTGATGCTGAGGTGTTTTCGATATTTCATTAACCGCCTGATAGCCGTTATAATGATTAAATAGGTTATTACTATATTGCCCCTCATCAAACTTTTTAAACCTTTCTATCACGTAATTCGTGTATTGCTTTGCTAAAAAGTGATTATTGAACACTAGATGTTGAGAAACTTCTTTAGCTAACCAAATAATAAACTTATTGTGAATTACCGATTTACCTACCACGTTAAAGACAGCATTGCCTATTGTTAATTTGTGGCCTTCTTTAAAAACGTTTGAACCACTTCGCTCAACTAATACGCCTTTTCCTTTTAGGTTTCCTCTGGCTATAAATACACCATTTTTAAATAAATGAGAGTTTTCATTGATTATTTTGATAGGGTTATTGGGGATAACCCTTATTGTTTCAACATCAGCTAATTTCTTAGCGTCTAAAGGAAAATTAATTGAAACTTCTAAAACTTGACCTCGACGCTCAAACGACAATACTTTGTATAAATGGTCTTTAACTTCAATTACATCGCCAAGTTTTAAATCGTACTCTTCATTATTTATCAATCTAACGACAAAATTATTATTCTTGTCGAATTTTTGGTATAGACCGTTTAACCAAGCAGGAGCTTCTATTTTATCTAATTTATAGAAAAATCCTATATCGTCACTGACAACTAAATTTGTATACTCAATACTTATATTTTTAGAACTGTCTTCAGATATTATTGACCAACTAGAATTATCACTAACAAACTCTAAAAGCTTGTTTAAATTATTGACCTTTAAATTAGATACGGCCCCATTATTTAATAAATAGAATTTTTTGTCAGAGTCTTTCTGACTCATGAGAAGCTTTATTCTTTTACTTTTCCCTTCTTCTTCAATATTGAAAAGTTGAAGCACCGTAGAGTTTGTGTGCTTTTTCTGCAGTGAGTCAGTCAACTTTATTGCATACTCAAAACGGTTATCTTTGTCAGCAAGATTAAAGCTAAATTCATTGGTCGCTTTATCTATAGTAACCTGAAGATAAAAAATACCAGTATCACTATCAGTACTTATACAAATACTTTTTATAGATTCATCTAAAGTGAATGCCTTACAAGTTTGCGGGCTATAACCTTTAAATAGTAAGCTTGCTTGACCATTTTGGTAACAATTAGAAATCAGATCAATTGAAGGTTTACCTCTTGTATGGCCTTGTCCCTCTTGGCCTGGCCAAGGACCAAACTCAACTCCTCGAGCAAGTTTATACCCCTCTAAAACAGAGCTAGCGCGAAATAACACTTCAAGAATATGTTCTCCAGCTGACTCAAAAGATACCAAGTTTTTTACAGAGTTATGTAACTCGGCTACACGAAGATCTTTCTTTAAAGCTCGCTGTAGAGCTTGACTCAAAGAATCTACGTCAGAATTTTTTGCTAAATTTGCGACTTCACCAACTGTTTCTACTAATACTGGTAGGTCATAACAAACGATCTCCGTCCCAACATAAGCAGCTTCAACCGGCGGGTAACCGAAACCTTCAAATTTGGTAGGGAACAATAGTACTTGCGCTTTAGACAGCAACTCAAATTTTTTACTATCACTGACCTTTAAATGTACTTCAAGATCTGCCCCTTCGACATTACTTAATTTAGATTTTAGCTTTGATACAAAAGCAGCGTCTGGTTCATTTCCACTTATGATCTTTAAAGTACGGTTAGCAAACAATTTGTCCTCTAACATAATGAGGTCTTGTCCGCCTTTGTGTACATCCTGTGAACGAACAAAAGCGACGATACTACCGTCTTTTTCCATCCCGATAAATTGTTCTGCAACCGTCGAATTTATAGCGGGAGACCAGACGTCATGTATGAGTTTTTTCCCAACTGTAGGATAAAACTTCTCTGCCCAAGACTTAGATTCATAAGCGCTTGATAAAACAAGTCCCCCTTGTAAAGTAATTCGCTTCCAATAATCCCAAATTTCTAGGTCTTTGGGTACTGGAGCTAAAGAATTAAACCAAGAACCTGTTTCAAAGTTAATCAGTGCTATTCTTGCAGATGTATTATGAGCAAAACTTAGCGCTCTTTCATAGAAAAAGGGTAAAAATATCCCTGTCGGAACAACAATTACAAAATCAAAATCACCATCTGGTAGGTTAGACTGAAAATCCTTTGTTATATGGTATTTTAAAATACCATGTTGACTTTCAAATTCCTTATCAAACTCAGGTTTATTATTGGTAACTATGTGTACGTCACATCCTTGGCTTGCCAAACAATAGCCCATTATGAGGCCATGATACCTGCCTCCAGAAAAGCCAACAGAACTGTTAGTACCTACAATAGCAACCCGCAAACTTCGTTTATTTAAAAAATTCATTTTATCTATCACCATCTTCTGAAAGTGCATCTTCAAAAGCTATCCGTTCAAATATTTCTAAAATTCCCCCTCTAGTAGCGTTAAAAACTCCGCCACCAGAATGCTCAAAAAGTAATTTTGCTGCGTAGAAAGAGTTCGCAATATTTCGATGAGATGGGGGGCACCAACTCTTTCCTGAACGATAATTCTTAATAAAATGGTTACCATCGCCACTAGCTTTTCTAAAAGCGTCTGTTTCGCCGAGGTTTCTTGTGAAATTAAAGCTGAAATCAGCACCGTAAATAAACAGTTTTTTTATCCCCATATAATGTGCTAACTGCATCGCTACATAAAGTGATGATCCACCCGGTGTGACATAGTAATTTGGTTCAAAAGAAAAGATTGAAGGGAAAACACTGATTTGGCGTAGCCAACAGTAATTACCAGAAACAGCGGGAGCTACAGGATTTGCTAAAAAAACCCTGCCTGGGTTGTTGTCAACTATTTCCTGACCAAAATCGCTAATCATTTGTTCATCACCAGAAATAGTATAAGTCGCTCTTAGATCTGTGTCTTCATGGGCTAAATAGAATCGATTAAAACAAAATGTGATTTTGTCTTTTAAGATGTTTAAATCTTCGGTTCTTACACTAGGTCCATTACCAACAATCCAAGCAGATTTGCCTTTGTGAATATCCTTGAGTTTTTTCAGGAAATGAGAACTAGGAAAATGAATATCATTAAAAGGTTTTATTCGGTTAAACTTCTGACCACTACCACTCACAGGCACCAACGTTAAGCTTTCTCTATTCAGAGGGAGTTTAGTTCTCGCTTTCCCTACAAATTTTCCATCAGTTACTTCTTTATATTGCGCAGTTTCCATACTTTTGCCGAACTGACATTTAGTCTGGTTGTCATTTGACCAAAATAGCAACTCCAACTCTTCAGCATTATCACTTTCGTTAACGCCAATAATACCAGCTGACGTTTCAGCTAAGGGTAATACGATTTCACTTAATTGTTGTTGATATTTTAATTCACCAGTATTAGAAAAATGATAAATACTATAATTCTTATAGTCAGCGTTGACTTCCATTATAATGGAAGCATTAAATTTTATGATTTTAGAATCGATATAAAACTCTTCTATCCAAGAGTTAGAAGCAACACTATCCGGTGTATCGTTTCTTCTAAATTCGAAAAAATCTCCATCTGCAAAATTATCTAAACTCAAATCAAAAACTAAGTGTAAGCATCTTGTTGCTTTATTAAACTCTTTATAATCAATATTCATTATTATTCTTACGACTGTCAGATTAAGTGTTTCCAAACCACAATTTCAATTGTAGTTTTTAGGACTTGTATAGTTCTCTTGGACTTCAATAGTTGAAGTTGAATAGTTAAAATTGCTTATTCAGGTTTGTGTATAGCAGCAATTAAAAAGAGAGTGTAAAACTCTCTTAATTGAACCTTTAAACTGAATATTCTGCTTTACCTATTACTAAATCTATCGCAGTCGTAAGCCAGATCATATGTATACATTCAACAATATTATAAGCAGCACTATCAACCCAAAAATTAATATCACCTAATGCTTTCAAAGCATTGTCTTCTGACTTACCTGAGAACGTAACCACTTTAATACCGTTAGCCTTTGCATATTTTGCTGCTTCTACGACGCTTGGAGAAGTACCGCTAACACTGATCAAAACTAAAACGTCACCCTCATCACCGTAAAATTCAACGGCTTTTTCCATCCAGCGGTCATACCCGTAGTCATTTGCAAAACAAGTAATCAAATCAGCTTCGTTAAAGGTAACCCCTCTAACGCCACCCTGCTTAGTAAAATCAACTGCACCATGGGCTGCAATAGCAGCGCTAGCGCCATTTCCAGCAAACATTAGTTTTTTGCCATTATGTTTAACTTTCTTAGCCAGCTCTGCGAACTCTTCAATTGGCTCATATACTGACTTTTCGAAAGCTAGCTCTTTATATTTTGCGAAATACTCATCTAAAAATTGTTGTGCCATTATTGCCTCTGAATAACTACTGTTTAATTACAGGTTTAAGTGATGTATGAAGTGACGAATATTGATCTCTTTCGTTTTCATAAATTTTAGCAATCAATTCCATTACATTTAATGCATCTAACGAATTGCCAACTTTTGGTTGTCCGCCCTCTTTAATACTTTGAAGAAAGAGTTCAGCTTCAATTTCCCAAGACGTATCAACTTCATAGTGAAAAGTTTCTTCGTCTGACCAACTAGCAGCGGGGGCTTTTGATCTGTTTTGTGCAACAGTGAGAACCTCTTCACCATATGAGCCTGAACCTGTTTTCAGGCCATTCAATGTCATATACCCGGACTCAAGAAAAACTTCTAATGAAAATAAGTGCCTCCACTGTGTCATAGTTGAATGAAGCGAAGCGACTAAGCCAGTTTGGGAGTTTTTCATTATTGCAAAAACGTTATCTTCAACCCCCTCCAAATTCCAATATAAACTAGAAACATATGCATGGACATCGTCAAATTGCCCTCCTACATAATGAAATAAATCCAACATGTGAATGCCCTGGTCGAAAAGTATTCCTCCGCCAGACAGTTCTTTATCAGCTCTCCAGTCATTAAAGTAATCCTCATCTACGCTTTTTCCGTAACGGCCTCGCATCCATAACACTCTGCCATATTTACCTGAATCGATTAAAGACTTCATTTTGATTACTGCTTGGTGGTGACGATGGTTGAAACCGTACATTAAAACTTTTCCGGTTTCTTTTTCTACTTTGCGGATTTCCATTACCTCTTCAACGGTAAATGCAGGAGGTTTTTCACATAAAACATGTTTATCATTTTTTAATGCTTTAACCGTTAACTCATAATTAAATGAATTTGGTAGGCAAATGCAAACAGCATCAATAGAAGGGTTTTCAATAATTGCATCAAACCCATCAGCTACCGGATATACTACTTCTTCAGGTAAATACTTATCGAAAACACTGACAATTTTTACTTCACCAGTATCTTCAAGACTTTTGGCTCGAACTTGGCCCATTTTGCCAAACCCACAAATTCCAATATTCAACATATTTTTTCCATTTTTATTATTAAAGTAGTCACAAAGTAGTGTTATCTAAAATTAAGATAAGTTTGAAGAATTGCAGTTATAAGTATTTTTCATAAGATATAGCATCGCTATAATTACTCAAACCATCAATTGCAGCTCTCCCCATAGCTAAAATAGCTTCTTCAGAACTTCCTCCGATATGACTTGTCACTATTACATCATCTCTACCCAAAAGAGCATTATTTACTGGCGGCTCAATTTCTAAGACGTCCAATGCAGCCCCCCCGATTTGTCCGCTTTTTAGCATATCTAACAGTGCATTTTCATCAATTAATCCACCACGTGCAGTGTTAACAATATAACTTCCAGGTTTCATGTTTAACATTTCACTTTCACCAATCGTGTGATGATTTGCAACGTTGTGAGGGATATGTAAGCAAAGCACATCTGAATTTTTAATCAATGTTTCAAAATCAACCGGCTCAACACCTTGTTCTTGCATAACACTTCTTAAGTCTTGTTTGTCGTTAGCTATAACCTTTGCGCCAAATGCGTTCATCAAAGCTGCTACTTTAGAACCAACGTGTCCAAAGCCTAAAATGCCAACCGTAGCAGTAGATAATTGCTTTCCTTTGATTTGTGTCCAATCGCCACTATTTACGACTTGACGTGATTCACTTATCTTCCTAACTAAGTCCAAAGAAAGCGCTAGCGTAAGTTCAGCAACTGCTCGTGAGTTGACGCCAGGCGTCCATCCCATTTTAACGCCAAATCGTGACATTGCAGGCAAATCAAGTTTGTCTAAGCCAACACCATATTTACCAATAAATTTTAAATTTTCTACTTTGCTCAACAAGGTCTCATCTATATATTCTAAAGCAATTACAGCACCATCAACATCAGCCAAGAAATCGACTAGCTGCTCACCAGAGAGGCTTGAACCCGTTTCATTGAATTTAACATTCGAAAACTTTTGAAGTAGTTCTTTTTTGAGAACACTGTTTTGTGAAAATGATCTAGAACAGACTGCAATTTTTGTAGAATTATCCAAGCTTTTATCCCCAATTTACGACCAGAATTCAGGTTCTGTTTTCTTCATTTGTGACTGACTGCGAATCAAAGACTCTGCAAGCGAAAAATCACCTTCTTTACTAATTTTCACTGCTTTAATTGGATCAATCGCAAGTAATTCGCGATTTTTACCTATATAAGCCGAACCATGCTTTTCAAAGTTTTCGACAAATTTTTTAGCATCCCAAATTGTAACAGCCCAATTTAATATTTGTACGACAGGATTTTCTTGAGTGGGACGTAATTGCCCATCTGCATCTATATTCACAGCCCTCCCTTCACAAAAAGTCTGCATCTGAGTTTGTTCGCATGTAATTAGTGTGTCGCATTTTGATTGTTTAAATTGTTCAATTGCACGTAAAATTTCTAAGCTATCAATCAATGGACAGACAGGACTGATCATAACTAAAGTGTCAGGCTTTTCTTTCAATATAAAATCGTAAGTAAACTCATCACCTGTAGCAGTATCTGAAGCGAGCTCTTCTGAACGTTTGTAGGTACTTGCGCCAAGCTTTTTGGCTAGACGCAACATATCGTCACTATCACTATTTACGAAAACACCATCAAATTCGTTGGACGCTTGAAGAGCAGCCTCAACCGAATATGCCAGAAGTGGTTTGCCGTTCAATAATCTTAAATTCTTTGCTTTTACCCTTTTACTCCCCGCTCTGGCCGGTATATGCGCAAGTACTTTACCTAACTCTCTCATAGCGTTTTCTCATATAATTTTGAATCAAAAAAAGTCTGTATATAATGTTTAATTTCAGGGGTATTTTCTAAGGTTGTTTTAAACATATTGCCCAATCCTTTTGTTAGGATAACCTTCATTTCTGAACCTATATTTTTCTTGTCTCTTGAAAGTGCATCGAAATAGCTATCAATATCAATCGTAGGAAGTGGGGTTCCTGCATAAATAACTGATAAAATTTCACGAATTTCGTTCCTTAGTGACATATCGATAATGCCTTTATTAACAGAAATTAAATTGGCCAAATCTATGCCATATGCAACAGCCACACCATGGGGAACTTCATAGTTAGAGCAAGATTCAATGGCATGACCAAAAGTATGACCATAATTAAAGATATTTCGAGGCCCTTGGTCAAACTCATCTATTTCAACCATTTTTCGTTTAATAAGCAGACTGTTTTGAATCAACTTACCGAGCACATCCCTATCTTCATAAGCAGCATTAATATCTTTTTTAATTGCAGAAAGGTCAGCATCTTTTTCAGTTAAAAAGTAATGCATCATCTCCCCTAATCCGGAAGAAACCTCCTGATGTCCCAAAGTATCAATAAAGCTAAAATCTATGTATATATGTTTGGGAGGATGAAAGCCGCCCAACTGATTTTTAAAGTTTCCGAGATTTACTGAAGTTTTAGAACCAATACAGCTGTCACACTGAGTCAATAGATTAGTTGGTATAAATATCCATTCTATTCCTCTAAACATAACGGATGAACTGAACGAACAAATATCCTGAACAACTCCCCCTCCAATCGCTATAATTCGGTTATTTTTAGAAAAACCAAATGAAATTATGCGTTCCATTATCAAACCAATATTTTCATAAGTTTTTGCTTGCTCATTAGCTTGAATTTCAACGATATTAAGATTTGATGCGAGTTTTCTAATTTCAGGGTAAAGCTTTAATACATTTGAATCAGCAACAACAACATCACCGTCTTTGATAGTTTCCGATAAGCCTTTAGTATATTCTATAAATTCTACACGATACTCGCCTTTGAAGGATTGAACGCTGAAATCTTTAAACAATTGAAAAACCTCCATCAACAACTATATTCTGACCAGTTAAATAAGTATTATCTGCACTTAGCAAAAACCCAACAAACTTGGCGACCTCTTCCGGTTGTGCCAATCTGCACAGCGGTATTTGTTGACTTAGATTTTCAATTTCACTCTCTGATAAACTTGATTTAGTTAGTTCGGTTTCAACAAAACCAGGAGATACTGTATTAACAAGTATATTTCTGTCAGCCAAGTCCACGGCCATCCCCCGCGTTAAACCACTTAACGCAGATTTCGCCGTACTGTACGAAACTCTTCCTTTTTTTGTTATAACACTCCAAATAGAACCAATATGAACAATTCTACCGCCGTCTTTAAACAATTTAGAAATTGATTGGGAAAGATAGAAAACAGACTTTAAATTAACTTGGAGAACTTCTTCAAAGTCGGCGAATGGAATATCTTGAAATTCAGTAATACGGTTTATGCCCGCATTATTTACCAGTCCATAAAGACTCTTTCTTGTAGATAAAAACTCGCAAAATTCATTTATGGATTCTTGAGAATCCAATTCTAAATTTTGATATTCAAGATTTTCATTTTTATTAGTGAACTTCAATGAACTGACATTTCTTCCAGTAGCGATGACTTTGAAACCAGCTGAAAGTAATACTTGAACAATAGCAGCGCCAATTCCCCTAGTACCACCAGTAACAACAATTTCTTTCAATTTCGTTTCCTTATTAAATAATGTTTACTGAAAAATCAGGAAGTTTATTAGAGATAACTTGAACAGCGCCATTAGCTGGCAACTCTACACACTCTGTTACCCCACCAGTTGCAAGGTAAATATTTTTTTCGAGTGCAATGTTGTTTTTTAAACAAATTTGAATAAATTCCAGATAGCACCTTAAAGGTTTTATAATAGATTCTAATACATATCCTTTAGTAAGGGTTTTAGAATCTGTTGTTAACCTTAATTCGTCTTCGGACTCTGACCATTTAGAAAATGGTAATCCTGGACCCACTAATAAGGCGTTGGCACCACAAAGATCTGCTATTAGATATTCAACACCAGAACTAGGCTGTTTGAACTGTGTCCACGGTAGTTCTAAACAAAGATGAACACTTTCAATACTAGACACAATCTGTTCTGTAGTTGAATTAAGAGTTAACTCTTGGACTTCTTCATTAGTACGAAAACAAACTTCTACTTCCCCCTTTAAGGGAAAATGTATTTGTTTGGAGTTTAGCTCAATATTTTTCCCAGTAAATACGACCTCATCAGGAATAGGTCCAAAGTAAGCAGTCTTTACTGAAAAGTACTTTTGTGTTTTCTGATTGGTACCACCTGCCTTCCATGCTGCCATGGGAGGAAGATAGCTAGTGACCATAGTTTGGATAGTGTAAGGATCTTCTGTACCCAATGGGTAGTCCGCACTACTAACACTGACTCCATTCAACCGGTTCAGAGCAATATTTTTTGCTATCGCTTTAATATTTATTGGAATACTCAATCTAATTAGCCTTTCTAATTGACAATTACTCTTAATCGAATCCAGCAGAGGTATCTAATTATAGTAATACTTCCCACCAACCTTTATTGTTCAAGTACCATTCTATAGTTTTTGATATACCAGTTTCAAAAGATTCAACAGGTTGATACTTCAGTTCATTATTCGTCTTAGTTGCATCAATGGCATAACGTCTATCATGCCCTGCTCTGTCGGTAACGTACGTTATTAGCGCTTCGGCATTGCCTTCAACAGCTTTTGTTGCCAAAGGATACTTTACTATTAAATCAGGCTTATTGGCGAATGCCTGGTTCATCTTGTTGCACACTAGTTTAACTATATCGATATTGGCCCATTCGTTGTGACCGCCAATATTGTAATTTTCACCAATGCGGCCTTCTTTTAATACTAGTTCAATACCACGGGCATGATCTTCTACATATAACCAGTCGCGAATTTGTTGACCGTCACCGTACACCGGAAGTGGTTTATCATTCAGAATGTTAGTGATAATCAGTGGGATCAGTTTTTCTGGGAAATGGTATGGGCCATAGTTATTGGAACAGTTACTGGTGGTCACTTCTAAACCATACGTATGATGATAGGCTCGCACTAGATGATCACTGGCCGCCTTACTGGCTGAATAAGGAGAATTAGGGGCGTAAGCAGTATCTTCGGTAAATGCCGGATCATTTGGCTCTAAGCTACCATAGACTTCATCTGTACTCACATGATGGAACCTGTGGGGAATTGTTTCTTTGCCTTCATCTTTAGGGAGATCAATCCATACTTTTTTAGCGGCTTTAAGCAGGCTATAAGTACCAATAATATTGGTTTCAATAAAAGCATCAGGCCCGGTGATAGAGCGATCAACATGAGACTCAGCTGCAAAATGTACAATGGTATCTATTCCATGTTCCAAAAGTAGAGATTCAACCAAAGCTGTATCGCAAATATCACCTTTCACAAACACAAAATTTTCATTAGCCTCTACGGATTCTAAGTTAGCCCGATTACCTGCGTAAGTCAGGGCATCTAACACTATCACTTTATCTTCTGGGTTATTCTGCATCCAATACAATACGAAATTTGCACCGATAAATCCGGCTCCACCAGTGACAAGTAGGGTTTTATTTTTAGTCATTTTTCATATCTTTTAATTGTTTTTGAGTTGCTAATTGCTGAATCACAATCTCTAATTCGTTACGCCAATGCTTAGGTTGAAACCCATTAAATGCGTCTTTAAGGGTTGATTTATCCAATACACTGTAGCTGGGTCTTTTAGCTGGAGTGGGATAGGCGGATGTGGGAATAGGCTTAACCGGTATGGGTTTCTCTAAAAGTCCATGTTTTATTGCCAACTCTTGAATCGCCAAGGCAAAATCGTACCAACTGCATACTCCTGAATCGGTAAAGTGATGCACACCCGTTACCTTATGATTAACCGCATATAAACAAGCATGAGCCAGTGCCTTGGCAGATGTAGGTGAACCAATTTGATCATCTATCACACCAAGTTCAGGCTTTTCTGCCATTAATCTGAGCATAGTTTTTACGAAGTTATTGCCGAACTGGGAATACACCCAGCTGGTTCGAATAATACAACTCACTTCTGCAGCGTATTGTTGAATGGCCTTCTCACCCGCAGCTTTACTCGCTCCATAAGCACCAATAGGTGCATGTACTTCATCAACCTGATAGGGAGAACCTTTATCACCAGAAAACACATAATCCGTTGAAACATGTACAAATGGCACTGCTTTTTGCTTTGCGACCTTTGCCAAATTCTCTACGGCGCTAGCATTAATTTCAAAGGCTTGCTGTTGTTCTGATTCAGCTTTATCTACTGCGGTATAAGCGGAAGCATTAATAATGCCTGCCACGTCATACTTGTTTAGGGTAGAGTTCAGTTTTTCAGGATCGGTGATATTAATATCGCTACGGCCTAAACAAACTACTTTGTCATTTAGTAGTTTTAATTCTTGGGCTAACTGGCCAGTTTTTCCGATTACAATTATTGTCATTTAAATCTCGTATTGAATGCGCGATATATTAATCGAAACTGGGTGCAGATTCAAAATCTAAACCTGATTCATCTTTTGCAGATAAACTCGGTTTGATACCGTTTACCAAAGGCCAGTCAATACCAAGCATAGTATCGTTGTATCGTATAGAAACTTCTGACTCAGGGTGATAATAATCAGTACAGCGATAAACAAACTCGGCAAATTCGGAAGTCACATAAAAACCATGAGCAAATCCGGCAGGCACCCACAATTGCTTTTTATTTTCTGCTGACAGCAGAATGCCAAAACTTTTACCGAATGTGGGCGACGATTTACGCATATCTACAGCTACATCATACACTTCGCCGCTTATCACCCTCACTAACTTTCCTTGAGTATGCTCTAGTTGATAATGTAGGCCACGCAGTATGCCGTGTTTTGATTTGCTGTGGTTATCTTGCACAAACTCTACGTCAGCTACATTTTGCTTAAACCAGTCATCTCGGAAGGTTTCCATAAAAAAACCACGTTCATCACCAAATACTTTAGGTTCGATAATTTTTACGTCAGGAATACTAGTTTCTACTAATTTCATACTACTTCACTTTCTCAGTTAATAATTTAGATAGGTATTTGCCGTATCCGCTTTTAATAAGTGGTTTTGCTAACTTTTTAAGTTGCTCCGCATCAATAAACCCTTTGCGGAAGGCAATTTCTTCCGGACAGCATATTTTTAACCCCTGGCGTTTTTCTATCGCGGCAATAAAATTTGACGCATCCAATAAGCTATCAATGGTACCAGTATCTAGCCAAGCAGATCCCCTCCCCATCAACTCTACTCTCAAGTTACCTTGCTCTAAGTATAAGTTATTGAGATCGGTTATCTCTAATTCACCGCGATGGGAAGGCTTTACCTGTTTCGCTAATTCCACAACTTGGTTATCGTAGAAATACAAGCCTGTTACTGCATAATTTGATTTGGGTTTTTGGGGTTTTTCTTCGATAGACAACGCCTTCCAGTCATCATCAAAATCCACTACCCCATATCGCTCAGGGTCGGTAACATGGTATCCAAATACGGTAGCACCGGTGGCTTGCTTATTCGCATTAGTTAAGGACAACTGCAGGTCATGTCCATAATAGAGGTTATCACCTAATACTAGGGCACAGTGATCATCGCCAATGAATTCTTCACCTAATATAAACGCTTGTGCAAGGCCATCAGGTGAAGGCTGAGCAACATAGCTAAAATTCACCCCCCAAGCTTCACCTGTCCCCAATAGAGATTCGAATCTAGGTAGCTCTTCTGGTGTTGAAATAATTAGTATATCTTTGATGCCAGCCAACATTAAGGTAGAAATAGGATAGTAAATCATCGGTTTATCATACACTGGCATTAATTGTTTGCTGATCACCGATGTCAAGGGATGGAGGCGCGTACCTGAGCCACCAGCTAAAACGATTCCTTTTCTCACATTTATTACCTTATAAAATTTAAATTTTTTGGGTCTAAAACGATTAAATTTGCTCTACAACTTAATGTAAAATCGCCACTATGGTTTATCTTAATTCGGCTACAGTAGCGATTACAATTCGACCTATACCGAAGAGCATCAATATTACTGCTAAAAATAAACTGAGGTTATAAAATACTTCTGGATATTTCGCATCTTGGGGTAATGTGGGCGACTCCACAGTAACCAAATATTTTAATTGGCGATATGCTTCAATTCTCGACTTCTCTAAAGAAACCTGAGAAGAAGTATAGGCTTGGAGGGCTAACTCCATATTTATTTTAAAATCACTGAATTTCGCCATGACTTGTGAAACACTCAGGTTCTTTTCATCATCTGGCAAAGAAGTGTCCACTGTTTTATCAGTAGTCAGTCTAGCCCTTTCATTTTCAAGCTGCTCTACCATGCTTTCTAATTGAGATTTAGCTTGCAATACTTGTGGCGCATTTTCACTCATACTATTTCTTAGGGCATTTAGTTCCGTTCTTTTGGCTGCAATTTGCCCTTCTAGTTGGTAGGTTATTTGCTGTAACGCCATTCCTTCAGCTTGTGGATCGAGTAAATTGTGACGACGTTGAAAGGCGAGTAGCTCGGTTTTAGCCTTCTGAAGTCGCTTTTCAACCAACTTATGCTCTAACATCACAAATTCCAATTGCTTTTTCGCTAAATTGTGACCAATTTCATTTATATACCACTCGGCTCTATCAACAATTGTCTTACTCATTAAATGGGCAAAATCGGGATCAAATGCTTGTACAAAAACACTAATGACTTGAGATTTTTCATCTACCTCAACTAGTACCCGATCTAAATAATACTTTAACCGACTTTCTTTACTTGCTTCATCATCAAGTCGACTAAAAACATCAAACTCTCCATTACTGTAGTGTTTTGATATGTCTAAGGTATCTTCCAAATAAATCAACATATCATTTGAATAAACAAAGGCTTTTACCAATTCTGTATCTAAACTACCAGATGAAACACCAAATCCTGACATAATCGCCATTGCAGGGTCTAAAGTGGCCATGCCATCAGGCTCTTTAACGATTAGTTTAGCTTGGCTTTCATACCTGGGGCTTGCCCAAATTACCTGATAAAAAGCAAATAATAAAAACGGTAAAAGCACGCAAAGTGCAAACGGACGTGTAAACTTCTGAAACTTAGGGTGAGCTGATAAAACGACTATTTTATCTTTTATATTTGCAGCGTTATCTTTAAGCATTGCTTTTCGACTGCCAGGTTCGTTTGAAGATAACGTCGCCAACTCAGGTTCTTCAAGTAATGCTTTAGCCCGCAACTCTCTCAATTTAGCTTGGTTGGCTTCTATTGGAGATAAGTTTTTAACCCGTTGCATTAATCTAAACGCTAACGACATGTCGGTTAACTCTAGCTCTTCTACTTTTTTAAGTAAAAAGTCAGCATCAGACCATTGCTCATCAGTCAGGATAGCTTTGAGATCACCGAAACGTTTTTCCAATTCTAATTGAGCTTGTTTAGTCATACTTATAATGCCTGATATTGTTCGATCCCTTGCTCAAGATCGTTGTAAAACGTTAATTCACCTTTGTGCAGCACAATAGCGCTATCACAAAACTGTCTAATTTCATCCATTTCATGGCTGACCATAATGACATTTGCTTTTTCACTTCGCTCCAAAAGGGCCTCTTTGGCTTTTCGTCTAAATTTAGCATCGCCAACCGATGTAACCTCATCAATCAGATATACATCGAAGTCGATGGCAATAGAGCAAGCAAATGCCAATCTGGGCTTCATACCGCTGGAATAAGATCTTACGGGTAAATCAAATTTTTTGCCTAATTCAGCAAAGGCTCGCACTCGTTGTTCATACTTGTCTAAGTCAGCAATACCATTCACCTTACCGATAAACCTAGTATTCTCCCGGCCCGTCATTTGTTGGTGAATGCCAGTGGTTAAGGCAACTGGCCAAGACAGGCTTAAGTCAGTAATGATTCTTCCCTTATTCGGATATTCACTGCCGGCAAGCAGCCTAAACAATGTCGATTTACCTGCTCCATTTGAACCCAAGATGCCAATATTATGACCTGCTGGAATATCGAAAGTGACATTCCGAAAAATATACTGATGACCTAATCTAGATGGATAATATTTGGTGATATTTTCTAGGCAGATCATCTACTTATAGCCTGTTTCCATGAAACGTGATAAACAGCTAAAGACATAAATGCAGAAATCAAGACTACTTTTGCTATAAACCCTAAGCTTACGCCTTCATGTCCGTAAGTAGTGTGCACTGAATATCGCGTTAATTCGATGGCGTGAAGTATTGGATTCCAATTTAAGAAGTGCCAATATTCTCTAGGAAAATCTTGTAGCGAGAAAAAAACGCCAGATACAAAAAATAGAGGCCTCGTCAGCAGTTCTCTTACTTTGCCAATTTCTTTAACGAAAAGCTCTGCAATACCAAATAAAAGCCCTAATGAAACAGCAAGAATCGACAACAGGAAGAAACAAACTAAAAACAAAAGTGGATCGGATATGTGTAAATCCATCCCCATGAAATACATGATGATGATTATGCCAATTATTACAAATATCTTAATTAAAAACTGAAATAAAGCACTGGCAAAAACAGCACTAATTGGCTGCACCTGCCGAAATGCAAACAGCGCTTTGTTTTTACTGATTGATCGAGCCGAACTTCCCAATGTTTGTAAAAAGCTTTGAATAAGTAAGATACCAATAGCCATAAAGGTAAAAGTGGGAATAGTATGAGTTTCACCTCCGGCCAGTCTTCCTCTGAGAAAAGACAGTACAAAAATAAAAATAATTGGATTTAAAACCGCCCAACTCAAACCAAACTTATCATTAAACCCCGTGCGAATTTCGCGGGCAAAAAGGGCAAATATGACGTCTCGCCATATTTCCCATTTGTTGCGTTTAATAACTGTTGTCATGAATTACGCTTGCTAGTGCAATTAGCTTGCAGCATTGGCTGCTACAGCAATTTGATAGATGATTTGGGTGACATCTTTGATGGATTGCATGATCTTCGCATCCACTTTTGGCAGTACCAGAATTTGATCGCCGGCTTCTAATGTGGCGTTTTCATCATCGGTATACCAGTGTTGGCCAGCATCAGATGACACAAAGCTAGTGATGCCATTGGCGTGCACAATGGCTATGCGGTCATCGTCGGCTCGCTCGCTAAATCCACCGGCCCATGCAATGTAGTCAGATACCGTCGCTTCAGGGTTGTATACCACCGCTTGGGGCATCAATACTTCTCCAGCAATTTGAATGAGGTCGGTTTGTGCCGGGATAACAATTTCATCCCCTTGTTCTAGGCGAATATTGGCCACTTTGCCATTTTCAGAGACGATCACTTTGCCAAGGGGTTGGATTTGTCTGGCACGGGCAATAAACTGTGAAACTAACTGGGCTTCTTGAGCACGAATTGACGCTTCGCCGCTGCTTGAAGCTGGGGCCGTAAACAAACTGCGTTCTAGGCGATCTAAGGATTCGTTGATCAGCATTTTTTGCTGTTCCATCACGCTTTCACGTTTAACGTAAATCGAACCATAGTTGGCTTGTTCCGGGTCAATCTCAATATAGCTTAGGAGGTCGAGTAAACGAGTATCTTTTTCCACCGCGTAATATGACGGTCCTTCATAACTACCCGAGATTTGGACGCTGATCACTTGCGGTCTAATGTCATCATTAAACAAAACCGTATCGCCATCAGCCATGGTGAATTGATCGAATTCATTCACTGGCAAATAAACTGAAATTGGGCCAGATTCACGATTACCGGTAATGGCCACATGGCTGGTTTTTGATAGGGGTCGCGCGTAGTTCATCAAGGCAGTGCCAGAACGTTTAGTGCTTTCCAGTTCAAATCTGAACGGATATCTAGCGGCACCTTCAACGTTAACCATGGCCCCCTGCTCCCCCACAAAAATCACGTCTTCATCTTTAAAGGAGAACGCGGGTAATTTGCCGAGTTTGAGGAAGTCGTATAAATCGTAGCTTAGTACTTTTTCGCCTTTACGCATGACCGTAATGTTGCGATAACTGCCGCGATGGGGGTCAATTCCACCGGCTCGTTTAAGATAAAAAAGCACTGAATCTGAGGCTAAACCGGCATATTGGCCAGGTCTTAATACTGGCCCTGCCACAAACACACTCACGGGTGTTGCAGTAAGCAAGTTAACATACACACTCACATTATTGGTGTATATGGATTTAATCCCTTGGGTGACGACTGAGTTCACTCGATTAGCTGGCACATCTTGAACTTTAATCGGGCCAATATCGGGAATAAAAATATTACCTTGGTTATCCACGGTTACCACTTCTGAGCTGTTTACCGTTCCCCACATTTGAATGGCAATTTTGTCACCTGGGGCAACCAAGTAAGAAGAATTTAGGCCATCGCTACGTTCAGTTTCGAACCCGCCTTTAAAGAGGTTGGCGCCATAAGGTGGTGGCAATCCTTCTTCACCTGCAGGCATAGGGCCGGCCTCAGAAGGCAAGTTAACACTCCCGCCTCTGCCTGTGCTATTGCCGCCCGATTGAATATACTGTGACAGGTCAACGCGCTGACTTTGACTCGCTTGTTGCGCTTGTTGAAGCTGTTCTTGAGTGGGGGCTTGTTGCGCGAAAACAGAGCTGGCAAACAAAACACTTGTAATAACAAATATGCACTTCACTATGCTGGCTGATACAAAACGATTAGACAGTACCATTATTGATTACCTCCAGTTGCAGCTTCACTATAACTGGCTAATACAGGGCTAACAGCATACCAATCACCTGAGTTGGCTTGACAATAAACACGTTGGCCATCACTCACAAAATGGGCCTTGCGACAGGTTTTGCCACTTGCAGCAAAAAAAGTTTTTCCTAGCACCGCTGGCTTACCATTAATTTGAACCTGTTTAGACAAAGAAGACTGAGACAATATAGCTTGCAGTGCAGTAGACACAGGCACAGCGTCTGAAACAAATTCATGTTCAACCAATGCGCGACTTGCCACAGGTTGATCAATAGACGTACAGCCTTGAAGAAGGATGCTCAGTAAAAAGAAACTACTCAGTTTTTTCATAAAATATTTTTAGCTTTTGTTCACAACAGTTCATACTAACCCGTCACCCTGATTTTGCAAAGAATGGGTTTGCGAAGTTACCCTAAAAGGAAGGGCAACCCGTTGGTTGCCCTTAATGCTTTTCTAGGACGCTATTTTTCGTTTACCTCTAATAAAGCGTAAAATAGTCCAGATATTTTGAATCACGAAGCTGTATACAATCAGCGACACCATGAACCCCCAGAACATAATATATTCCGGTACTTGGTAGAGTTCGCATAAAATGCCAACCGCTGCGTAACACAATCCCATGAGCAGAATTGCCGCCAATGAACGACGAGAAGAGAAGCCTGCTCGCATAAATATATTGTGTAGATGTTGACGATCAGGTTTAAGTACTGACTGACCTTTTTTAGCTCGTCTGTACATAATGGCTGCCATGTCCATTAGTGGCAAACCAATAATCCACACGGCGGTCATTGGCCGCATTGCCGCTTCTGGGCCTTGGGTAAAGTCAACCATCAACCAAACAATCGTCAGGCCAACAAACATACTGCCACTGTCACCCATGAAAATTTTATTTCCCTTGAACCCTTTCCAGCTCAAGTTAAAGGCCATAAAGGGGACAATGGCTGCGATCACCATCATAGGTGCCATAATGGCGTTACCATTATTCGAGATCAACAACAGGAAGACCACAGCGAGCAGCACAATTAAGCTCATACCGCCGGCTAGCCCATCAATGCCGTCAATCATATTAAATGCGTTGATCACACCCACCACACAAATGAGAGTGAAGAAGTAGCCGAACAGGCCAAAGGATGTTTCACCAAAGCCAAATATATCACCTAACGAGGTAATATAGTTTTGTGCAGCCCAGGCCATAATTGCCGCCACCCCAAATTGACACATCAGTCGCCCTTTGGCGCTTAGGTCGAACTTGTCGTCGAGCATACCCAGCAAAATGATGAAGAAGGATGCAGTAAAAAATAAAGAACCGTTTTTAAACCAAACATCAGTGAGAATGCTAGTGATCAACACTGCACCAAAAATGGCCACACCACCGGTAAGCGGTACCATCCCATTGTGCTGTTTTCTGGCACTGGGATGATCAACCAAACCAAGTTGGTGAGCAAAGGGAGTCATGACGATCAACAAAATTACTGCGACAAAAAATGCAGTAAAAAGTGGAACAAACTCCAAATAGGCAAACATATATGACACGATTCCTTGTTAATTCGTTAATGCTGCAGAAGCAATAATCGAGCCTGTATGCAGCAAGGCGTTCCAGCAAAATAGGTGGTTTCATCTAGAATCAAGTTATACCCTCTTGATATTTATGAGAAAAACGTATTTTTCTTAGTATTCCCACTAATTAGCTAACGCCGCTAATTCTAAAATTCGCGGCGATGATAACAAATATCAATCAATGAAAACCAGTAAAATCGTGTTACTAAATGCAATCGGCTTATTAACCGTTCGTATAATATACAGGAAAAACAATTACCCATCAAAGAACTGTATGTTTTTCGCAACACGGAGAAAAACAACCACCAATCTGTTTGTTTTTTAAGCGAAAAATTTTCGCGTAGTTTTGACTGCCCTGAAAATGAATCCCTGCACCAATTCCGATGCACTAGTCATGTGCAACATTGCTGTTAATTTAGGGCAAAAATGAGGTGTTTAAGTCGGGAACGCCTGTGCGATCCTGTTGCAACAGCAAAATCCGCCTTACAATTTGCGCAAATAAAGTACAATAAAAAGGTCGAATCTTGTTTTCAGGCAAGAGCTCTAGTATAAACAACGAGTTTACTAGTTTTCTTCTCGTTCATTTGATGCAGATAATCAATCGAATAATGAGACAAACAACAATAATTAAAATAAAGCAGTTCACACTTTTTTAGCGGTTTTACGCTCGTGTTGAACTCACCTAAAGGCAGCAACAATGAATTCAAAAACACCTGATTTTTTTGGTCACCCTGGTGGCCTGCAAACGCTCTTTTATACTGAAATGTGGGAACGAATGAGCTACTACGGCATGCGTGCTTTGTTAGTTTTATTCATGACCGCCAGTATTCAAGAAGAAGGAATGGCGATAACAGTAGCCTCTGCTACTGCAATATATGGATTGTACACAGGTGCAGTTTATTTCATGGGGTTACCCGGCGGCTGGATAGCAGACCGTCTGATTGGTAGCCAAAAAGCGGTGTGGTATGGCGGTATTGTGATCATGTGTGGTCACATCGTCTTGGCCATTCCCGCAAGCTGGAGTTTCTTCATTGGTCTGATATTGGTGGTAATAGGCACAGGCCTGTTAAAACCGAATGTTGGTATTCTGGTTGGACAACTGTACTCCCCTGAAGATCAAAGACGTGATGCTGGTTACACCATTTATTATATGGGAATTAACTTAGGCTCATTAATTGGTTATTTCGTGTGTGGCTGGCTGCAAGTGAATGCCGGTTACCATTATGCCTTCGGCGCAGCGGCTGTAGGTATGGCAATAGGTCTACTTCAATATCGTGCCACCATAGGCAGGCTTGGCGGCGTTGGTGCTGAACCTTTGCTTAAAATGACCCCGTCTGGCGAAAAGAAAAGTTGGACAGTGATAGTGGCATTTTTGGTGGGCATTGCCGTGCTAACCTTCGCCATGATGACAGGCATGTTAAGTATTGACCCTGTCACCCTAGCTCAGTATGTTGCAGTTGCCATTACTGTGGTGTTTTTAGCCTACTATGCGGGTATTTATGCCTTTGGGAATTTATCTTCCGATGAGAAACGTACCTTAGGCGCCTTGTTTGTGGTGTGTTTGGCGTCGATATTTTTCTGGTCGGGTTTCGAACAAGCTGGCTCGTCGTTAAACCTATTTGGCCGTGACTACACGGAACGTATGATAGGTTCCTTCGAAATTCCCCCCGCTTGGTTCCAATCAGCCAACTCATTCTTCATTATCACCTTGTCACCTTTCTTTGCAGCCCTTTGGGTAAACCTCGGTAAACGCATGATAACCCCCTCCTATGGCATTAAATGTGCCATTGGTTTGGTAATTATGGCTACCGGCTTTATCGTGATGTTCTTCGCAGCACAAATTGCGGCAAGTGGTTTGAAAGCCGCGCCTTACTTTTTAGTTGCCACTTACTTCTTACATACTGTTGGTGAGCTTTGTTTAAGCCCCGTTGCCTTGGCTGCGGTGAGTAAATTGTCGCCTAAACGTTTTGCAGGTCAAATGATGGGCGTGTTTGTACTTACTTACTCAATTGGTAATGTGACTGCTGGTTTATTAGCGGGCGGACTCGATCCTGACAACTTAAGTGATATGCCGAACCTGTTTTGGGGAATAGGACAAATTACAGTGGCCGCGGCCCTGGTTGTTGGTCTGTTAACCTTGAAAACACGTAAATGGGAAAAACTGGCAGAGAAGAAAAGTTTTAACCATGAAGAAGAGCAACCTACTATTTTGTAATGGTTGAAAATCGTGTTTTAAACTAGATGAAAACATCTCGTCAGTTTTAAGCACTCAGATTTATTTTTAAAGTAGTATGAAGCCTCGAAATAAAAATCCTATTTCGGGGCTTTTTTGATCTAAATTGTTTGTATAATGCGCGTATATTATTTGAATATCTCAAGGTAGTACTTTTGAAATTTTATTTTTCAACCCGTCAAATACCCCAATTGAAAAATTTGAGTATTGACGAGCGTTTCACCAGAATACGAGCTGCTGAAAGTAAACTCACTGCGCCTGAAAAGCTGCTAGTGAACGTTATTAAATTATTGATTATGGTGCCTGTGTTTGTCTTTGTTTTAAGGACGTTTCAAGATTGGTCATCATTATTATGGGCGGGACTGATAATCTTAGCTTATCCACTGATTTTGAAACCCTTTCAATACAGTTTATGTGCGAAATATTTAAAACAACCTGTTGACACAAATACAAAGGAATAATATGTCTACAATACTCGTTACAGGCGGCGCTGGTTATATTGGTAGCCACACAGTTTTACAATTATTGGAAAATGGTGATCAGGTCATAGTGCTTGATAATTTGTGCAACTCTTCACCTGAGTCTTTAAAAAGAGTGTCTGAATTAACAGGTAAAGAAATTGGCTTTGTAGAAGGAGATATTCAAGATCCCACCATTCTAGAAAAGGTATTTAGGGAAAATAAGGTTGATTCGGTTATCCATTTCGCGGGGTTAAAAGCCGTGGGTGAATCCGTTGAAAAGCCGCTACTTTATTATCGTAATAATGTTTACGGCACATTGAATTTATGTGAAGTCATGGCGAAGCACAATGTGAAAAATATTGTGTTTAGTTCATCTGCCACGGTTTACGGTGACCCGACTACCCTGCCACTCCATGAAAACCTGCCAACCGGACAACCAACCAATCCTTATGGCCAATCGAAGCTCATGGTGGAGTTGGTATTACAAGACTTGTTTAAATCAGATAACAGTTGGAATATCGCTATTTTGCGCTATTTCAATCCAGCAGGCGCCCATCCATCAGGCAGAATTGGTGAAGATCCCAATGGTATTCCCAATAACTTGATGCCGTTTATCACCCAAGTGGCGACCAAAAAGCGTGAAGCCTTGTCTGTATTTGGTGATGATTACGACACCCCAGACGGTACAGGTGTGCGCGATTATATTCATGTGGAAGATTTAGCCAATGGTCATTTAAAAGCCTTGGAAAAACTCTCACAAAATGTAGGATTGGTCACTTACAACCTGGGAACAGGCCAAGGATATAGTGTTTTAGATATGGTCAAAGAGTTCGAAAAACAAAGCGGCCAGTCAATCCCGTATAATATAGTCCCCAGACGCAGCGGCGACGTAGCAGCTTGTTATGCGGATCCAAAATTAGCCAAACAAGAGCTGAATTGGAGCGCGGAAAAAGGCTTAGCAGAAATGTGCCGCGACTCATGGAACTGGCAATCCAACAACCCCAACGGCTATAAATAAATTCCCCTGTAGCATGGCCTTTAGGCCATGGGATGCTACGCCGTGGAATTTTAAGGGATAACCCACCCTGTAGCATGGCCTTTAGGCCATGGGGATGCTACGCCATGGAATTTTAAGGGATAAACCACCCCGTAGCATGGTCTTTAGGCCATGGGGATGCTACGCCATGGGATGCTACGCCATGGGATTCTACGCCATGGTCTTCGGCCACATTCCCTCGGGGCTAAAGCCACCGACTACAGGGTTACCCAAGTGGATTTATACCCCCCTGTAGCATGGCCTTCAGGCCATGGGGGTCTTCGGCCACATTCCCTCGGGGCTAAAGCCGCCGACTACAGGGTTACCCAGTGGATTTATACCCCTCTGTAGCATGGCCTTCAGGCCATGAGATGCTACGCAATGGGATGCTACGCCATGGTCTTCGGCCATATTCCCTCGGGGCTAAAGCCGCCGACTACAGGCACCTTTGCCTTAAAAACAAAAACGTCAGCTTAAGCTGACGTTTTTTATGGACTAAAAATGATGTTTTAAACAGTCACGTTTGCCGCTTGTGGGCCTTTTTGGCCTTGCTCGATATCGAAGGTTACTTGCTGGCCTTCGTCTAGTGTTTTGTAACCATCAGAAGCGATAGCACGAAAATGTACAAACACATCTGATCCGCCATTATCTGGAGTGATAAAGCCGAACCCTTTTTCTGCGTTGAACCATTTAACAATTCCAGTAGATTTGGACATAGTCTTTTCCTAATTTTTGTCAATAAATAGCGCATGCACGCCTGTTTAGCTGTGTAGAACGATGGAAATAATGCATGTTACTAACAGAAATTATTCAAAACGAACTGGTAAAACAGATGTAAAAATATTCTTAAGTAAAATGTAATTCACGTTTATGTTACACGCTGATTATTAGGTTAACAGATAATTTTGAGGTGTGCATAAAATTCACGTTTTATACGACTAAAAGCTTATAAAATCAGTTCGTTAACCTAATCGTTTTGCACAACCTAGTGAGCGATGCTACCCATTGTTTATGACTCTAACATGACATCCAAATTAAATATTTTGGTCGCTTTTTCAGCAATGACTATCACAGCGCACATCCAAAATAAGCGACTCCTAACCAAGTCGCTTATACCTTGTACCTGCTTTTAATGGCCCTTTTATTTAGGTGCAGCGCGACATATTCTAGTTATCAAAAAACGAATCCTATAAAATTCAATTAAGATCCTAAGTCAGAAAGTATTGACTCTGCATTTAAACAAGTCATAGTGATTTTCAATCACAATCCGCATGCCATGAATTTTAGCATGTTACAGGTTCAACAATTTAGATTGCATCCTGTTCAGCAAACTGGCAGTGACCCAATTGTCAACACGGCTTCAACCGAAAAGTTTGGGTTTAATGTGCCAGAATTAACAGTCGAAGTATTCGTTCGATAAATCTTTCGAACAAGAAATAGAAGGAAATAAGATGTTAGTGCAATTAACCCCGCTTCAATGCCGCGTAATTGGAGTACTACTGGAAAAAGAAGTCACCACACCTGACCAATATCCCCTATCAATTAATAGCTTAACCTTAGGTTGCAATCAAAAAAGCAATCGTGATCCGGTAATGAATCTAACCGAAATTGAAGTACAGCAAGCACTTGATGAGCTAAAGGAGCTCAAGCAAATCAATGAGCATACAGGCTTTGGTAGTCGAGTGGTAAAGTATCAGCATCGTTTTTGTAATACTGAATTTGGCGATTTAAAGCTCAGTCGCCAACAGTTCGCAATTGTTTGTGTACTGCTTTTACGCGGCCCTCAGACTGCAGGTGAACTGCGAAGCCGCACCAATCGCCTTGCAGAATTTAAAAATGTAGACGAAGTAGAAGAAAACCTCGAATACATGAAAACCCTCAATGGTGAATGCTTGGTCACCAAGCTCCCCAGAGAGCCCGGCAAACGAGAATCAAGATACATGCATTTGTTTTCCGGAGAACCTGATCTCAGCGAGTTTGAAACGCCACGGGAAAGCGCACCATCATCGGTGCCGCAAAATTCGTTATCCCAAAGAGTCGATTCGTTAGAAGCCGAAATCGCCGAATTAAAAGAGCAATTCAAACAATTTAAACAAGAACTAGGCATGTAGGCGGGTGCTTTAGCCCCGAGCGCCCGCGCCAGTCATTACCGCGAAAAAATTCATGGCCTAACATCTCATGGCCTAACATCTCATGGCCTAAAGACCATGCTACGGTTTGGCGATAACCAATTTGTTATTTATACGCTCTAATCGTTTGGGGATAGGCAATGGTGCCACCTGCAGGCCAAAAGATGATTGCAAGAATGTATCTACGTCGACCTTTTTCTCCTCGTCAAATCCGTTGTACAAATCAATCACTCGTTGGAATTTCCATTGATGGAACGGCATAATTGCACGTTTTTCGGTGATCCCACCAATACTAAATTGCTGAAATCCGATACTCCGTGGCATGCTATCAACCTTGGGGTTTTCCACTATCCATTGCTGTATCTTTTCCACACTTTGGGTAAGCACTGGCCAAAATTCCTCGAAAATTCTCGACATTAGAGGAATTAAAGTCTCAGGTATTTGATCATTTTCGAGCCAATTACCAGCACTTTCAGGGGAATTTTGCAGCCGTTCAATCCATTTAACCAAATGCGGGGCTTTTTCTCTAATTATTGCGCCAGGCGCTGGATCTCGATAAAGATGTGCGTAAAGGGGGCCATATAATCCAAAGTCCCCTGCACAAGGTCTGCCACCTAATAAAAAGTCATGGGTAGCAAAATGCGTATCTAATTCTACTAAAACGTGATTTTCGAACCAATCTTCAATCGCCGGAATTGTTTTTTCCGTAATCCCTAAAACAGGCACAAACCCTTTAAATCTGCTCGCTAATTTTTTACCAAAAAACCTGCGTACAAATGCGGGCATATTTGGTGCAGCTACTCGGCCAAACTCTTCATAAATGAACGGGTAGTTATTTTTATTCCACCGATAATGCATAGCTGGAATGAGTAACCACTCATCACCCCATAACTGGAATATTTCTGATACTAAGTGTTGTTTTGCGGTGGCGGGATAGATACTTGATTCAACGAAACGTTGCTCTAAATCGTCAATAATTTGCACAGTATCCTGGATAAATTCACCCTCAGGCGTTTCAACCACAGGGATGAACCGGACCCCAGTTTTGGGTTGTATAATGGATTTATACACCTTGACTGAAGAAAACACCTCTCGAAATGGAATTTGTTTGTAGGTTAAATAAGCTCTAGCCTTTCCCGTATAAAGTGACATTTGAGCGCCATACAAGGTAAACATTTTAGACATAATTAACTACTTATTGTTGTTTAGAAAGTGAACCAAAGCCGTTATCATTTCAGCATGTTGCGGATTTGCTTTGGGAACTTTACAAGCTTCAGATGCATCGACAGCAGAAGTATCATATTGCATATCAATCAGTTGTGACTCACTTACCACTAGATCTGCATGGCAAACCTGGTAACTGCTATCAATAAAAAATGTCTCACTGGGTCCGGCATTTTGTTTTATAAGATCTTTGACACCTTTAATGGGAGTGGTGGAATCAGCCTCTGAATGTGCCGAAAAAATGGGTAAATTCAACTTGTTACCATTAGCCAATTTATCTCTTACGTCAAAAATGATTTCAGTTAACATAAACGCAGAGTGCCGAGACACTTCTGGATATTTATACGGATTGGGGCCTTGGGTTTCATAACTCCAATCAAGCAGTTTTGCCAAAGATTTAATCCCCCAGATCCCTGCCATTCCTTCAACAGATTCATCCAGTGCTAGCGCACCGGAAAATAGCAGTAGTCCTTTTTGCTGATCGGGATGAGTCAACACATGTTGCGTTGATAACGCACCACCGGTAGAAAATCCACCAATATAAACATTGGGACTTAAGGTGTGAGCATAAGCCATTACTTCATCTACATGGGCAGTCCAGCGTTTTGCTAGCTTCCCATCCTCCATATCATCATCTGCATCTAATTTGCCGTGTCCAGGCAATAACGGCACAATCACGGTATACCCAAGTTGATGTAATTCAGGCGCAATAGACCGGAAAAAGAAAGGAGAATCGCTAAGCCCATGAAATAACACCACTGTTGTATCTGTGGGTTGATTGTGATGATAAACATAGGGCGCATTTCCGTCATTTTTAAGGGCAGAAGAGCAGACAACATAAACAGATGGTTCACTATTTTGGCAATCCGATGTTTCCCCAAGCTCCGTGTTATAGAAAGCTTGAAAAGGAACTAGCCAATCAGGCGATTGCGCATAGGAAATATGGTTAAAAAATAGAGAGAGTACGAAGACAGATATGGATAATTTTGACATTGCAATGAGCCATGAAAACAGGAGTTAAAATACTATAAACAGCCCCTTCCCGCATTGCTACGTTTTTTTAAAGTTATCTGTAGTCGGTGGCTTCAGCCCCGAGGCCGTCAGAAAAAAGCCATGGCCTAAAGACTGAGGGATCCCCACAAATAAAGAAGATAAGTGCCTGTAATTGCGTTATTTTGTTTCTACCAAAAAATAAAAAAACACCAAAACAGGCACCTAAGATGACATTATTGAATATCCAAGAGTTTGACG
>NZ_BAAGTF010000026.1:0-17694 GCF_054782055.1 Aliiglaciecola aliphaticivorans | reverse complement strand
TTCCAACCAATATACAGGTTGTTTATTAGTGCTAATTCGCAGAGATTCCAACCAAACGATGATTAGTTTCAGCTATGTAATAATTGTTATCTAGGGTTGAATTCCAACCCTAGAATGCAAATAGCCAAAGTATTTTAGAAGATGGGATAAAAAGACTAATGATAATTCCACAAACATTGATGAGCATGTACCAAGCCGCCAAGAACTATGGGGTTATAGGGTGACTGAAGTAACTAGAAATCAATTAGACGGCGATACTACGGAGCATACCTATCTTGTCACTAAACAGGCTTTTGATAATCAGTTGTGCAAAGGATTTGACCATAAGAGGGTTGCTCGATTGCTTCGCTCTGAAGGGATATTAACTCTCAGAGACTCTGAGCTTAATAAAAACAGGCTTTGCACTCGTGAAAAGTTACCTGGTTCTGGAGCTAACGCTCAGCAAATTTATAAGTTCAAAGCTTCTACGTTGTTTGCTGCTGTTGAACGATACAGCAAAGGATAGATCAAATGACGGTCAAACCTATGAAATTAGCCCCATATTTAACGGTCAGTGAACTACAGGCCCTACAAGATGAAAGCTTGCCCTTTGATGCCATTGCGCTTTACATGAGGGCATTTCGATGTATTGATGCTAAAAAGTCTGGTTATCCAATAACTATTAGTCATAAAACCTTGTCTGTTACTAATGGCTATTATGAGCAAAGACGGTTTAAGGCTTTGCGGCCAGCTAGGACCAAAACGCTTATTAAACACTTGGAACGAGTCGGACTAATCGAAAAGTCTATAAGTGTAAATAAACAGAATTTAACGTGTGAATATAACGCACCATTTGTAGACGACATACAACCATTCACGCTATTTGAATCTGAAGTGCTAATGGATTGCCGGTTGAGCTACGAGTCTCTGTGCCTATATATTAGGGCTATCAGGCCGAATCTAGATGGTGATACTCTTATATCAGTGTTCGAATCGAGTATGGCCACAACGGCTTTAACATTTGTTCCTGTCAGTGGCTCAACTGAATCCTATATATTAGGTCGAAAATTATTAGAAGGTTCGCTTAATGAATTGGAAAACACTGGATTGATTGCTGTAAAAAAATACCAAAATTTTTACTATATTGAATGTTTTGTCGGTAAAGCTTTTAACGTGAAATGGTTTAAAAATCGTGGAATTTGCCCTTAAAATAGTCAATTGAATTGGCAAAGTGCAAATATTTGCACTCTGGATAGTTGTATTTGCAAAAGTGCAAAACCCGTATATATATGAATCATATAGATAATATTAGTTATTTCGCACAGTTTGCACTTTTTGCACTGTAAATCAGTAGGCTTGAGGTGACACCCCTATGCCCCGTCTAAACGAATTACTAGCGGCCGTTGGCCTAGTCCCAACATATAGAAAAAGCACCCCAATTAAAACCTTCTTATTTATAGAGCTAATAACTACTGATATTTCAATCTACCTTAATTACTTTTTACTTACATATGAATACACATGGTCCTTAGCTATTACCCGGGTCCTTTGGAGTGTTATTGGTATGCGGTCCAATTTGCCCCGAGTTTCTAACAGCTACGGAAACCTATAAGGGGGGTCCGGTTTTAGTAAACATAGTTAAAGGTATTGATATAGATAATTTATTAAAGGGGGGGTCCTAATTGTTCAGGGGTCTTAGCTGTTCACCGCCGTTACCGTCTAATTTTTACGGGGATCATTTATAAAAAGGAAAAACCCATTTAAGTATTAATATTAATATCTTATTGATTGGGTATTACTAGGGGGGTACCAAAAAGTCAGACAGGCTAGATCTGGACACCGCCGCTTTAGTCTTGTTTTTACGATAGTTAAAATTTTTAGGGGGGGGGAGTTAGAACAGTTATCATATTAACAATTAGACATCTTTAATGTGCTTATACTTTTTCAATTTAGCAATCTTCTCATGTTGGCCGCACTTAATTGTTTAGAAAAGGGGAGAGGGGATACATAATATAGGTGGCTGTTTTGTAGTGCAAAAAGTGCAAACTGTGCGAATTAACTAATATTATCTATATGATTCATATAGATATGGGTTTTGCACTATTGTAAATATGGTTTTTCAGAGTGCAAATATTTGCACTTTTTCAACTACATGGAGAAATAATGACTATAGCGGTCGCGTTTATTTGGCAAAATAGTGCTCTATTAGTAGCAGATGGCAAGCAGAGTTACATTGATAGTTTAACTGAAAACCAAGTTTTCAAATGTGATGCTGAGAAAATCGAACAAATAAGTGACAAAGTATTTGCCGCAAATCTCGGTATCGAACTAGCTTCAAAATTCGCAATTTCATTTCTCAAGGATAATTTTAATAAAGTAAACAATTTTAATCGACTCGAGAAGGAGCTAAAAACATCACTTCTAAAGGGGTGGTTAAATTTTAAAAAAACGTCAAAAAACAATTTGGATTTTAGAAATGAGGCTTGTTGTGCCGGTTTAATTCTAACGGGAATTATTGAAAATAAGAGCTTCATAATTTCTGCCATTATAAACGATCACGTTAAAGACAATATAGTTAAAGTAACGCGATCTTTCGACACCAATTATTCCTATCAAATAGCAGGTGGCCAGACGGAAAATTCATTTTTGTCGCAAGAGTTCGAAAGTATTGTTTCGAAAAATTCAATTTTAAATGAGCATGCTGTGCTCAAGGCTAGTGAACGATTGATTAGAGAAGAGGAAAAAAGGTACGCTAATATTGGTGGAAAAATTTCCCATCGAGTGATAAAACCTGAAGGCTCATTAGCTGGTGAGAAACCTTAAAGTACGTAAGTTAAATCAGGATGTTTCTTTAAAATCATTTTTCTCTGATAGGTTAACCAGTGAATTAATTACGAGCCTAAGTAATAAATACCAAGCATAAACTGGCCCTACTGACAAAGATTTGGAATCACTAAGAAGTCCATGAGCCACCTCATTTCTTAAGTTTGTGCAGTGAGGGTTTGTGAAAACTGATTTTAATTCGAAAAGTAAATCTTGTCCAAATATCATCGAAGCTTCTTCGCGTTCGAGCAAAGCACTCAATCCAATTTCATTTTCTATGTGGTTTATATCAATTACTGTTGTTGATACTCCTTCTTTTTTCATCCGCTCTCTAATTAAATTTTCAACCATCGGAGCTATTAAATATATAGCTGCAGGAAACATATATTCTATTCCTAGCCAAATTGCCTCACATACAGTACTTCTATTTTGCACTGGAACTATAGGACTGTGGACACACATATTATAAACAAACGTTTTATCAATATAGTGTTCCTTGATTATCACTTCCAACGCAGGGAGTATGAATATTTGAACGCAGTAATTCATTCTATGCTCAAAAAATTCACTCGCTTTATTTAAATAGAATTGGTCATCCATCTCCCCACTTTTATCAAAATTGAGTTCTGGAGACTTTGCAATTGTCCTTCCGTTTTCAGATAACTTCTTTGAAGCGATAAAAGAAGTTAGAAAACCATTTTTCAAGTTTTCTTTTTCATCTTTTATTAATTGCTCGACAGAGGGTGAACGACAAAGCAATGAAAAACATACAAGTGCTTCAACTATAGTAGGTTTGTTCGAAACTAAAGCTCTTGCCTGATTAACTCCTTCCTCAGCGTTTTCAATTTCGGTTTTTATAACGTCCATATTTTCAATTGAAATTAATCCAGCTTCCGTAATTTTTTTACGTGTTGTAGTCAATTTAGCTTTAATGCTATGTCGATCTCTTAATTCAGTAGGTACTTTTTGATAAACCGTTATTGCTTGTTCAAACTGTGATTTAGCAAATAAGCTTTGGTCAGAATCCGCGATTAAGTATTCATCGCCCAAACAGACTAATGAATCACCTATTAATGAATTGAGATCAGATCTGTCTTTTATATAGTCCTTTGCTGAATAAATATTTAAGCAAATATTAAATTTTCCAATAGCTTCTTTGTATTGGCTTCGCTCAATGTTCTTTATTCCAAGCTTTTTTAATGTCTCAAAAACCTGAGGTTTTTTCGATGATAATAACCTTTGAACTTCTATAAATTTTCCCAACATTTCACAGAAAACATCATCATCATTAGAGGCTTTTTGGAATGCGGAAAATATTAAAATTTCAATATCACTTAATTTATCCACATCCTTTATTTGTCGGCAAAGCTTTATTGCGCGTTCGAAACTGGGTTTCTGCTCCGTGTGCCAAGCAGATTTATCTAAATCAAAATCAATATAAGCTTCGATAGCATTAGTAGCAAAAATAGGTTTTCGCGGTTTTCCTAATATCCAAAGTAAATCATTAATTCTCGCTACAAGAGGTGAGAACGATATAGTGTTTACTATTTTCTCCAACACATCTAAGTCTCTTTGACTAAAGTCGTTTGGATTAAATGAATAATAGTCTGGAAGTTGTATTTTTGACACTAGTGGTTCATTTATGCTTGATGAGATTAGGGTCATCTCCGCAGCCTTGTGTAAGACAAGCAATGCTTCTAAATCATCATTCGAATGTTTTGTTTTTCCTTCGTTAAATTCTAAAGCAAATAGGTTAGATAATTTGTATAAAGTTTTGTTGTCTGTATTGTCAATTAACTTGTTCCAGACGGCAGTGAAATTATTGTCCTTTGTAATCATAGGATAAGTTACTCCGTTTCTTATAATGCAATTGGTACCATGTACTTTTGGGGGCTTGTTTAAACTAACGCCCCAGTGGATAATTATTAGGCTTTGATTTATTTTTAAGTTATTTTCTAATAGAAAAAATTAAACTCTTCGTTCAGTTGTCTAACCAACTTCGTTAAAGATGTAATGACGCTAGTACAAAATATTTTGTTATGATTTATATATTCTTCAGGAAATTCTAGAGTATTAAGTACTATATTCAGAATGCTTTGCCTTGAGTATGAAAAATTCCTATGCTAATGACAATTCGACATTAAATTTTTTAAAAGTTTTAAATTTAATAATACACTATAAAAAGCGTTCTAAACGAATGAGTCTACTTCTAAATATTGGTGCTACATTTGGTGCTACTTTTGCAGTGTTTTGAGTATATAATTCAATAATTACAGTTAGTTATTGATATTTATCAAGTCCGGCCCCGGCACCATTCTCTGGCTCTACTCCATTACTAATAAACTCAAAGTTAAATTCCTAAGCATCCAAATTCAAAACATCATGTAATTCGTGCAGGATGAGTTGTAGGCGGTGGCTTTAGCCCCGCGTTAATTGATATCAAATTCACGGCCTGTAGGCGGTGGCTTTAGCCCCGCATTAATTGATATCACATCCACGGCCTGTAGGCGGTGGCTTTAGCCCCGCATTAATTGATATCAAATTCACGGCCCGTAGGCGGTGGCTTTAGCCCCGCGTTAATTGATATCACATCCACGCCCTGTAGGCGGAGGCTTTAGTCCCGCGTTAATTGATATCAAATTCACGGCCTGTAGGCGGTGGCTTTAGCCCCGCGTTTATTGATATCAAATTCACGGCCTAAAGACCGTGCTACAGCATTTATGTTGAATTAAATGTTCATGGCCAAAAGACCTTGCCACAGGATGCTTGTTGCATAGCGTTGGGATGTGTTTTACTCTGCTTTCCTTTATTCGAGACCTAACTGGCAATCGTTAACAACTTTTTCTGCTTGCCATCATTATTGGGGAATTATCGCGATGCACTTTGTGCGCTACTGGAAAAATATTTTACAAGATACCGCTAAATTGTGGTTAGATGAAAATGCGTTTAGCTATGCTGGTGCATTGGCTTTTTACACGCTATTTTCATTAGCACCTATCGTTATCATAGCGGTGACGGTTATCGGTTTAGTGCTAGGTGAAGACGCTGCCCAAGGACAAATAGTTGCTCAGTTCGCAGACATTATGGGTAAAGAAGCGGCTGAGGTTGTTGAACGTACTGTGAGTCAATCTCGAATTGAAGCGTCTGGTATTTTACCAACCTTACTTGGAGTAGGGGCTTTGATGCTCGGTGCAACTACGGTATTTGGTCAGATGCAATATTCTCTCAATTCAATTTGGGGAGTTACGGCTAGTCCTGATCGAAACGGTTTATTTTTACTTGCTAAGAAACGTCTTTTTTCGTTAATGGTGGTGCTATCCATCGGTTTTGTTTTACTTGTTTCTCTACTTCTTGGTGTTGCATTGCGGGCTGTACTTAATTTTACTGCCGAGTTTTTGCCGTTCGTTGAGATGTTGTTGGGCAGTGCTGAGTTCATTGTTTCTTTGGCCATGATTGCACTCCTATTTGCTACTATTTTTAAAGTGTTGCCTGATGTCAAACTCAGTTGGAAAGACGTGATGGTTGGAGCCTTAGTCACAGCTGTACTGTTTTCGTTGGGCCGTTACGGTATCGCCGCATATCTTGCATATACCGCTACCGCATCAGCATACGGAGCCGCCGGCTCTGTGGTGATTATATTGCTGTGGGTATATTACTCATCGCTAATATTGTTATATGGTGCGGCTTTCACCCGTGTTCATCTTGTTGCTAGGGGGAAGGAGATAGTGCCTCGCAATACCGCTGTACGAGTGGATAAACGGCTAATGTCTTAACCCATTACTGTTATTAATTTAGCGTCAAACCGATCAGCACTGGGGGGCGAATAATTGCACACTTTTTGTGCTTATAACGAGCCCCTAACTGCTTTTTGTCGTTTATTTAGGTGTAAAACTTTGTTTTACGTAAATCATTTCATTAAATTGATGACTGGCGTTAAAAAGCTAAAGTAAACATAGGTTTTTTGAAGTTTTTTTGGGGTAATTAGATTAAACTTAATTAACAAAGTCCTTGGCTAATGTATGTTTGGCGCGAACCTTGCTGGTTCATAGTCATAAATCTACGACAAGGTGACATGTTACTGGTTGATACTAGGCTTACACCTGAAACAAAGAATCAACCAGTTCTTCAACATCACGGTGGTAATCTATCGATCATACTAACAACGTAATGTGATTTACTTTTTCCCAGATGCACAATTTTCAGCATCTGTTTTCCACAGTGATAGGAACGATTATGCAAGACATTAATTTAAGAACAAGCCTCGATAACTATTATCAGCAAATTAAGGCTGTCATAATTGATAAGCAACACCCAATTTCAGGGTTATTGCCGGCTAGCACTGCAATAACTAACCATGGCAATTATCAAGATGCCTGGGTACGAGACAATGTATACAGTATTTTAGCTGTTTGGGGACTTGCGCTGGCGTATCGTCAATTAGATGATGACGGTGGCCGGGGGTTTGAGCTGCAACAGCGCACAGTGAAATTGATGCGTGGTTTACTGCGTTCAATGATGAGCCAATCGGCTAAAGTCGAGGCTTTCAAAAAAAGCCGCAGTCCAGAAGATTCACTTCACGCAAAATACGATACTGCCACAGGTGATAATGTGGTCGCTGATCACGAGTGGGGGCATTTGCAAATAGATGCAACATCGGTTTTTTTGTTAATGATGACACAAATGATTGCGTCTGGTTTAGAGCTAATATGGAGTGATGAAGAAGTCGATTTCATACAGAATTTAGTATTCTATATCGAACGGGCCTATCGCACGCCAGATTTTGGTATTTGGGAACGCGGTGCGAAATCCAATAGTGGTCATGTAGAATTGAATGCAAGTTCCTTAGGTATGGCAAAAGCGGCTTTAGAAGCGCTTTCCGGATTTAATTTATACGGCGCTAAGGGGTCACAAAGCTCGGTGATTCATGTGGTGCCCGATAATATCGCGCAGGCAAATATAACCCTAAGTGCCATGTTACCTAGGGAGTCTATTACCAAAGAAATTGATGCGGCTCTGTTAAGTGTTGTCGGTTTTCCTGCGTTTGCCGCTCCAGATAATCAGCTCGGTGATAAAGTACGCAAAAAAATTATCACTAAGCTTGAAGGCCGTTATGGCTTAAAACGTTTCTTACGCGATGGTCATCAAACGGTATTGGAAGATGAAGAGCGTTTACACTACGAAGAGCAAGAGCTTAAACAGTTTGAAGATATCGAATCTGAGTGGCCTTTGTTTTATGCGTATTTGTATCTGGATGCTATTTTTCGGGATGATAGAGAGCAGGTTGAGCATTATCGAAATCGTTTAGACTCAGTTATGGTAGAACAAGATGGACATTTGCTGCTACCCGAATTGTATTATGTCCCCGTTGAGTCAATAGAAAAAGAACGGGAAAACCCACACTCTCAAGATCGCTTGCCAAATGAAAATATTCCCTTGGTTTGGGCGCAGAGTTTGTTTTTATTAGGTGCCATGTTAGAAGATGGTTTGTTGCGACCCGGTGATTTAGATCCTATCGGACGTCGTCATGTTAAACCTATTAAACAACCCGTTGTGCAACTGGTGTTTTTGGCAGAAGATGAAGCGTTACAGTCTGAATTAGCAGGTAGTGGGTTGATGACCGAAACTATCAGTGATATTTCACCGGTTAAAGTGTGTCTGCCAGAAGATATCGCAACTATGTATGCTCAGGTTGGTGCAAATGAATCTTTAGGCTTAACTGGCCGATCGTTTAGGATCCCTAAGAGTTTGACTACTAGCCGGGTTTACGTTCTAGGTAAATCTCGTTTCGTGTGTTTAACTCCTTCTTTTATTCAACAAGCCTTTTTCCTAAGCTATGACATCGACTTTTTGGTTAGACGTTTCAAAAGTGAACTGAGCTATTTGCATCGAAATTGGACTGAGACAGGCAGGCCAACAGTAACAGTGATGTTAACTCATCAAATGCTAGATGCTGACAGAACGTCTTTATTCGAACTAATTAAAACGATTGATTCGGGTTATGTTGAGGGAATTCCAGTGAAATTGGGGACGATGGCCCAGCTAACGCCCACTGCAGCAATTGAGCGGTTTGATGATTTAAATGGCTATGAATTACCTGAAGAAATAGCCATAAGTGTCGCGCCATTTAGAACCACACTGATTTCAAGCAATTCTAATCTTCCACTCAATCAAAGTGAAGAGCTTGAATTATCCTTTATTACCGATACCCAATTATTAGCAGATAAGCTAGCTGCCTCTGATAATCTGTTCGAACAAATAGAAATTTTATCAGTATTGGTCAAACTTCAAGGGTTACACTCTACTATTACATACAGTGACAGCTGTTACCGTTTAATAGACGCTTTAGAAGAGGTATACAGCGAAGCCGGGCGTTTACGACTTTGGTCAGTGTTACGTCATGCCTCAGGTTTATTAGAAAAAGTCGATAGTGACCTTGGGTTAGTGGTAAGTGCTATTCTAGTAGCCCAAAAAAATATTCAAGTTGGACGCTCCTATACTGATGAATCCCTCATTTCGAGGCCGTTAACGGACGAAGAGTTAATGACAAAAATTCATCATTATTGCCGCGATGATGTACGCGACCAAATCTTAACTCAGGAAGTTTTGTTATGCTTAGGTTTACTGATCAAAGCACGTCCGGAGTTATTCAGAGAGCTCATGACGATTCGGGTGAGTTACCTAATTATTCTCCTCACTAGTCAAATTGCCCGTTCCGAAAAATTAGCTACGGATGAAGCGTATGAAAATTTGATGGCGATGGCACCATCAGTGATCCAAGAACGCTTAGAAGCGGTATTGGAGGATTATCGATCCCTCTCTGATTTACCACAAAAAATGGAAATATTGCATGCTAAAGGGAGTTCAGACAAATTAAATTGGCAGCAAAACTTAGGACTTGAGCAACTCGCTACACCTAAAGACGGCTGGCTAGTTTGGCGACAGCATCAAGGAATTATTGATCGACGGTCAGCCTCATTTAATAAACAAATCTGGCGAATTTTACACCATACCACCGGATTAGTGATTGGTAACAAGATGGATCGCAGGAATCGAATAGATAGTGGTGTGGTATTGAGCGATATGACGCCTGGCGAAACCGCTTTCGCTTTAATAACGGAGCACATGTTGAATAACATTCAGGCTGCTGAATATCGTCAATTAACTATTGAATCATTAAATGCTATGGCGAGCTTTTTTGAACAAAATCCGAGTTTAAAAATTGATGAACCCATTATCGTTGATGCGGCTATTGGTCATGCTGTTAACTTAGCTTATCTTGATAAATATCCCGAACGGGCAAACAGTTATACTGAATATAAAAGTCAGGCATGGGAATATTTTTATACAATTTCACCACAACAAACTACTGCATTTATTGTGTCAGCTTTAAGTATGTTGTTATCCGTTCGACCAAGCTCCGGTGAACAACCAGAGCAAGAAGTTGTGGCTTAGATTAAGAAAAGACGCAGACACAAAATATAGGTAAAGCGTTAAAAGGGCGGGGAATTTAGACAACTTAGCGGCTAAAAAAGTCAGTGATTAGGCATAGATTATTGTTGTTTTTCACGTTAATCTATTCTTTCAAAGAGAATTTTAACGGAGTTAAGATATGTTTAGTCACATTATGTTAGGGGCAAATAGCATAGAAGAATCGAAAGCTTTTTATGATGCTACTTTTGCTGCATTGGGCGTCAAACCCGGTGTTTTAGACCCTAAAGGACGTTGTTTTTACATTACCGATACAGGTATATTTGCCATCACTAAACCCATAAATGGTGAACCTGCGAGCCATGGCAACGGCAGTACGATTGGCTTTTCGGTAGAAAGTACTGAACAAGGTGATGCTTGGCATGCCGCAGGCTTAGCAAATGGCGGCACTGATTGTGAAGATCCTCCTGGTATACGTCAATCTCCCTCCGGAGACATGTATCTGGCCTATTTAAAGGATCCTGCTGGAAATAAACTCTGTGCTTTGAAGCGTATGGGCTAATTCATTAAATTTCAATGTATGTCTGTTGATTACAGCAGACATACATATATTTGCCACTTTAAATTCTTTAATTCATTATTTTTTCGGTAAATATTCTAAGCGTCACGATTTTTACCTTCCTTAGATTGTCAGTTTTTTTTACACATCAATTTTCTTAAATTTTCCCACCCTTGTAACCTTCTGTTTAATCGATTATTTTCGTTTTGGTCTGTATTGTGCTTAATTTTTGTACAAATCTCATGATGTAGTGGTATTAATGGGTTTTTAGGGTAAAACTTTTAACATTTGATAAGGATTAATCTAATGAAACTAAGAAAACTTTGTTTGTCATTACTCATCGTCTCCTCTTTTAGTGCTAACGCTGGATTGTTAGGACTAGATTTAATTGAAACTGGCGATGATCCAATTGCCGATATTACCGACTCTTTGGTTGTTTCTGGCGGTGGTGTGAGTGTTATATCTGGTACTGAAACCTTTGTTGGAGCAATTGGTGACGGTATTGATAGTGACACGGCTCAGTCTGGCATCTTTTCAGGCGTTAATATTACAGACGGTGCTAGTACTGTTAGTATGGGTCAAGGGGCTGTATTAACCAGTGGTAGCGCCAATATACCTGATACCAACACGGCTACTGCCTTTGCTCCTTTTTTCCCCGGAACTGGAAGTGATGCTGACCTAAGTGCAATATTGGTTGATGCAGGAGCGCCATCAAGCGAGACTAATGATGTAAATTATATAGAGTTTGATTTTACCTTGGGGGCTGGTTTTAATGCTATCTCTTTAGATTTCATTTTCGGCAGTGATGAATTTCCAGATCAAGGGGTAACTGATGTGTTCGGGGTGTTTGTTGATGGGGTAAACTATGCGTTTTTTCCAGACTCAAGTTTAGTGTCTTTTGTGCAAGGAGCTAATGCTAGTAACTTTTTAGATAACTCTGGGGGACTATTCGATATTGAGTATGATGGGTTTAGTCAAAACTTAAATTTGATTGGTCTGGTTGATGAAACGTTAACTGAACATACCCTAAAAATTGCCATTGCTGACACTTCAGACACTATTTTCGATAGTGGAGTATTTTTGAGTAACTTAACTGGAATTTATACTGATAATGACGGTGGGGTAAATAACCCTCCTTCTACCGATGTTGATGAACCCTTAGGGGCAATTTTATTTTTAAGTGGACTAGGCTTAATGATGAGATTAAGACGCCGTAACTGAATTTATTTGACCTAATAATTACGGGTAAATTGCTTAAAATGGAAAAGACCAAGTGTTAGCTTGGTCTTTTTTTTGCCTTTAACTTTAGGCGCATTTTCACATTAAAAATTAGCAGCAGACCCACCTTATTGTTTTAAATCAAATCAGGTTCAATTGAGTGATATCAGACAGTTGATAATTTTTAATCAAGGTTTTCGCCTTCTCAATGTCGGGTGAAAAGTACCTATCTTTATCATAAAATGGAACATCTGAACGGAGCAATTGTTTCACTTTTTCCAGTTGAATACTGGATTTTAAAGGTGCTCTAAAATCTACACCTTGGCTCGCTGCAAGCCATTCAATGGCTAAAATTCCAGCTACGTTATCGAATATATCTCGTAAACGACGGGCAGCAAAGGTGGCCATAGAGACATGATCTTCTTGGTTTGCAGAAGTAGGCAATGAATCAATGGATGCTGGGTGGGCGTAGGTCTTGTTTTCACTAGCAAGGGCTGCGCAAGTAACCTGTGCGATCATAAAGCCAGAATTCACGCCACCATTTTCAACCAAAAACGGCGGTAACCCGCTGAGATTGCTATCAATAAGTAATGCCATTCTGCGCTCTGCCAAGGAACCTATTTCACACAAAACAATGGCTAACATATCTGCCGTCATTGCCACGGTTTCCCCATGAAAGTTTCCACCGGATAATATATCGCCACTGTCAGCAAAAACCAGTGGATTGTCTGAAACGCCGTTGGCTTCAACCAGCAGAGTTTGGCTGGCAAATCGTATTTGTGCTAAACATGCCCCCATTACTTGAGGCTGACAGCGCAAGGAGTAGGGATCTTGTACCTTATTACAGCCCTGATGAGAGTTGCCAATGGTTGATGAGCCTAAAAGCTGCCTGTATGCGGCAGCAATATCTATTTGTGCTTGATGACCGCGAACCAAATGAATCCGTTTGTCAAAAGGCACTCGCGAACCCAATGCGGCTTCTACGCTTAAACTACCAATTGCAATAGCACTGTTTAGTGCATTTTCGGCGTAGAATAGACCTTGCAATGCAAAGGCTGTTGATGCTTGTGTGCCATTTAATAATGCTAGCCCCTCTTTGGGAGCCAATGAGATCTTAGATAATTTAGCAATTTTTAATGCGTCATCAGCAGAATATTTTTGGCCTTGATAGAAAGCTTCGCCTTCACCCAAAAGTAAAGCGCTCATATGCGCTAGTGGCGCTAAATCCCCAGAAGCACCCACGGATCCTTTTTCAGGAATGGCAGGGTAGACTTGTGCATTAAAAAGGGTGATCAAAGCGTTAATAACACTTAATCGAATGCCAGAAAATCCCCTAGCTAATGAGTTTATTTTTAAAAACAACATTAAACGAACTGTGTTATCAGGCATAAAATTCCCAGTACCCGCTGCATGGGATAACACAATACTGCGTTGTAAGTCTTCTAATTCATGTTGCGGTATTTTTGTGTTGGCAAGTAGGCCAAACCCAGTATTAATGCCATATACTGTTTTACCCGTCGCAATCGTCTTTAATACAGTTTGTTCGGCTTTATTTATCTCTACTATGGCTGACTTATCTAATGTTATCTGCACTGACTCTCGATGAACTTGCGCCAGCTGTTTAAGACTTACCTGGCCCGGTTTTAAGACGATTTTAGGCATGCTTGGCACCTTTTAACATAGGCAAATCTAGTTGTTTTTGTTGTGCACATTGAACGGCAATATCATACCCCGCATCCGCGTGACGCATTACCCCGGTAGCCGGATCATTGTTCAATACCCTTGCTATGCGTTGGTCAGCCTCTTTTGTGCCGTCACAAACAATTACAACCCCAGAATGTTGGCTAAATCCCATGCCAACACCACCGCCATGGTGCAAACTTACCCAAGTCGCGCCACTAGCAGTATTTAACATTGCGTTAAGCAGTGGCCAATCGGATACCGCGTCTGAACCATCTAACATGCTTTCCGTTTCGCGATTCGGTGAGGCGACAGATCCAGAATCTAAATGATCTCTACCAATGACAATGGGGGCAGAAAGGGCGCCTGAACGCACCATTTCATTAAAGGCTAATCCCAATTTTTGACGTTGGCCTAAACCTACCCAACATATTCTTGCCGGCAGTCCTTGAAACTGAATACGTTGTTTGGCCATATCTAACCATTGATGTAAGTGGGGATCATCCGCGATCAACTCTTTTACTTTTGCATCGGTTTTGTAAATATCTTCTGGATCACCAGATAATGCTACCCAGCGAAATGGACCTATACCTTGGCAAAATAACGGTCGAATGTAGGCTGGCACAAACCCAGGAAAATCAAAGGCATTTTGCACTCCTGTTTCAAAAGCCATTTGACGAATATTGTTTCCATAATCCAGTGTTGCTGCCCCTTTCGTTTGTAACTTAAGCATTGCACTTACTTGAACAGCCATTGACTTTTTAGCGGCTAAAACCACTCTTTTTTCATCTTTTATACGCATTTTGGCTGCTTTTTCAAGGGACCAACCCTGAGGTAAATAACCGTTTAGGGGATCGTGGGCACTCGTTTGATCGGTAACAACGTCAGGAATCGTATTTGAGTCCGCAATATCAGTGAATATATCGGCAGCATTCCCCAGCAACCCTACAGAGATTGCTTCGCCATTTTTATTGGCTTGTTGAATAAGTGCTATTCCATGGGAGAGGTCATTGGCCTTAATATCCAAATAACCGGTTTTTAGGCGAAAATCGATACGACTTTCATCGACATCTACCGCTAACATGGAAAAGCCCGCCATGGTTGCCGCCAATGGTTGGGCACCTCCCATACCGCCTAAACCTCCCGTCAAAATCCATTTGCCCTTAGCGTTTCCAGCGAAATGGGTTTTAGCAATACTGACAAAGGTTTCATAAGTACCTTGCACTATGCCTTGAGAACCTATGTAGATCCAAGACCCAGCAGTCATTTGTCCGTACATCGTAAGGCCTTGCCTATCTAATTCATTGAAATGCTCCCACGTTGCCCAATGCGGAACTAAGTTTGAGTTAGCAATTAAGACTCTGGGGGCATTTATATGGGTTGGAAAAACACCTACTGGTTTACCACTTTGGATAAGCAATGTTTCGTCATCATTTAAGCGTTTTAGCACTTCAACTATTTTGTCGAAACAGGGCCAGTCACGTGCCGCGCGTCCGATACCCCCATATACCACAAGTTCATGGGGGTGTTCTGCTACCTCGGGATCCAAATTGTTCATTAACATACGCATAGGCGCTTCCGTAAGCCAACTTTTTGCAGTTATTTGACTGCCTCTAGGGGCGTTTACAACACGGTTTGAATATCGTTTATTCATCGTTGACTGTCTCTTATTTATTTTTCGCAATTAGCAGTGGGGAAATCCAAATGACCACCTAGCCGATAACGATTTCCTGGGTGATAGAGATTGGCAAAACTAACGATGCCTTTGGCTGAAAATGTACGTCGTGAAACCAGTAAACAAGGCTGTTGCGGTGAAATAGATAATGCGTGGGCAACCTTAGTTGGTGGCAATAGTGCTTCGACAAAGTGCTCTGCTTCGGTTAACGGTGCTACCTTATTAAGATAGCGGTTGGCTGTAATCTTAGTGAAATCCTGTTCAATATATCCGCCGGCATAATTGGGATTCACTAATCGATCTTCGAGTTGAATTGGCGTGTTATTTTCCAAATGGATGATTTGTGTTTGGTAAATAGCATCATTTGTTTCTAATCCTAGTGTATGGGCCTGATGTGCATTGGCGAGGATTTGTTTTTGGAAAATGACGCGATTGGTGTAGCTATGTCCTCGGGCTAACACCTCATCATCAATACTAATAATTTTCAGCATAGAACTCATAGGGCGCTGGTCATTTACAAAGGTACCTAGGCCCTGGGATCGGAATAAAATCCCTTCATTAACTAACTCTGTCAGGGCTCGCCGTGCGGTCATTCGGCTTACGTTGAATTGTTCCGCCAACTTGTTTTCTGAGGGAACTTTATCTCCGCGTTGCATGCTGCCATCTTCGATTTGGGCTAACAAATGGGACTTGATTTTAATAAAATGTGATGCCATCAAAATGTTTGTTAAATGTAAATAAATTGTATCTTACTTGTATATACAAGTTGTGGCAAGTACACTAATTATTCGTCTAGGGGCCTTAAAGTGAACTTATGTCAAAGCAATGCGATTACCTCATTTATAACGTTCAAATTGCTACCATGCTAGATGGCCCTGGGCCTTATGGAGCGATAGAGAACGGCTGTGTTGCCATAGACAATGGCAAGATCCAATATGTTGGAGCTATGGAAAATGTTGAAGCTAGTGCATTAAATACATTCGATGGTGGTGGAAAATGGTTATTGCCTGGATTTGTGGATTGCCATACCCACCTTGTATACGGCGGTGATCGGGCCAATGAATTTGATATGCGACTCAATGGCCTTAGCTATCAACAAATCGCTGAACAAGGTGGCGGTATTAAAAGTACCGTGGCTGCCACACGCAGCGCCACTGCAGAGACATTGTTAGCGTCCGCAAAAGATAGAGCGACGGCATTAATCAATGAAGGTGTAACCACATTAGAAGTGAAATCTGGCTACGGATTAGATATTAATACCGAAATAAAAATGCTTCAGGTGGCGAAAACATTAAGCGTTGTATTACCTGTGAATGTACTCACGACCTATTTAGGTGCACATGCTATTCCTGATGAATACACTGATGATCCAGATGGCTATATTGACTTCGTCTGTGGTCAAGTCATTCCTGAAATTAGTGCATTAAACTTAGCGGATAGTGTGGATGTTTTTTGTGAAAATATTGGTTTTACGCCTGCACAATGCAAACGGGTATTCGAGACGGCTAAAAGGTTTGGACTAAATATTAAGGCACATGTTGAACAACTTAGTGATTTAAAAGGGGCTAAATTAGCCTGTGATTATCATGCCTTATCCGTGGATCATATTGAGTACCTTGCCCCTACAGATGTAAGTTACCTTAAGCAATCAAACACAGTGGCAGTGTTACTTCCCGGTGCGTTTTACTTTTTAAAAGAAAAGCAAAAGCCGCCTGTTGAAACTTTAAGACGCCTACAAGTACCTATGGCAGTCGCCACCGACTTGAATCCCGGCAGTTCTCCCATAGCTTCTATACTCACCTGCGCAAATATGGCTTGTGTGTTGTTTGAATTAACTCCTGAAGAGGCCTTGCGCGCTATTACGATAAATGCCGCCAAAGCGTTAGGCTTAAACGATAGAGGACAAATATCACCCGGATGCCGGGCAGATCTGTGTTTATGGGATATTTCTCATCCTGCTCAACTTGTCTATACCATCAATCAATATAAACCGCTTATGCGATGGTTTGGAGGCCAACTTGTTTAGTCAAAATTCACATTTTCATTGGCAGGGACGAGTAGACAATGATGGCGGACCGAAAAGTTATCGCTGGCATCAAGTGATGGAACAAAGCACCGGGCAAACAGATATCGCGTTACTGGGGTTTAACTGCGATCTTGGGGTGGCAGCCAATAAAGGAAGAGTAGGGGCGAAAGAGGGGCCTGATGCTTCACGCCCTGAGTCATTCAACAAGTGTTTTATGTTGCCAATAGCGGAGAATTTCTCTCTTTCAGCGCTTTTAAATACTTTGACTCATCATAGGGAGTTCTTGTATTCCAACATTTATAAACA